>JBBRUO010000369.1:0-6345 GCA_038247725.1 Gemmatales bacterium | reverse complement strand
CGATGAGATCCTTCGTGCAGAGGTCGCAGGAAACGTGTCTCATGTGCGGCGGTCCTGTGGGGGCGAGGCCGAACGAAGGCCGGCGGGAGACGGCGGCGGGTGCGAGTCGGAGAACCGCCGTCACGAGGTCACACTACTATCCGTCGCACTTCGCGGGGCGAGTGTCAAGTTGAAAACCGCGCCGGGGTCGGTGCGAACCCGGCGGGGGCAGGGCGCTGACGGTCAGTGGCAGTCGCGAACGCCGGCGTGCGACGCCGCCAGGCCACAAGCGAGACGAGACGCGAACAGGGATGGCGCAGGCCCGATCCCGACCACGGAAGTGCCCGTCGCCACCTTGCCCTTGTTCGCGGTTCGGGGGTCGGGCTAAACTTCCCGCTCACCCGCCCTACCTCCGCGAGCGCCCGCCGTCATGTTCGCCCGCCTGCTGGCCGTGCCGGATCGGATCGCCACCGAGTACGCCCGCCGACCCACCCCGTGGCGGGTGGCGTTCGCCGTCGCGCTGCTGCTCGTGCTGGCGTTCACCGTCGCGCGGTACGCGGACAAAGCCGTCACCCCCAGCCGGGATGGCACCCTGACCCGCACCGCACTGCTGCGGTGGCGGCCGCAGATCCAGTCGCTCGAGGCCGGCGAGAACATCTACGAGAAGCACAACTACCCGAACCCGCCGGTCATGGCGATGATCCTGTGGCCGTTCACCGAACTGCCGCCGGTGGCCGGCGGGGTGCTGTGGCTGCTGCTGAAGGCGGGCATGGCGGTGCTGATGGCGGTGTGGACGTTCCGCCTCGTCGGGCCGCTGTCCGGGGCGGCGAAGATGCTGGCCGTCGTCCTCGCCGTGCACCCGGTCATCGGCGACCTGAACCACGGGAACGTGAACATCTTCATCGCCTTCCTGGTGCTGGCGGGCCTGGAACTGTACCGCCGCGGGTGGGACGTGTCCGCCGGGCTGACGCTCGGCCTCGCCATCGCCTGCAAGGTGACGCCGGCGTTGTTCCTGCCGTACTTCGGGTGGAAGGCGGTGCGGGCGTTCGCGTCGGCTCCGGATTCGCGGTTCCCAGCGCTGTGGCGCGCGGGAGGAAAAGTTCTTCTCGGCGCGATGGTTGGTCTGTTCTTGTTCCTGTTCGTGGTGCCGTCGTCAGTCCTCGCCGCGCGGACGCCGGGCGGGATGGCCGCGAACCTCCGCGCGGGGTGGGACGAGAACCTGACGCTCCTGGAAAGCTGGTTCGACGGCATGGTGAAACCGTTCCTGATCGAGGGGCGAATCACCAGCGTCCACGCGAACCAGTCCATCCCCGGCGTGGTGAACCGGTTGCTCACGCACGAGCCGTCGGACGTGGATTACGACGAGGACGACGGCAAGATGCGGCCGAAGGAGTACCACAACCTCGCCGACATCGGGGCGTCGGGGGCGAAGTGGGTGGTGCGCGGGTGCCAGGCGGTGTTCGTGCTGCTCATCCTGCTGCTGTGCCGGACCGACCCCAGCCGCACCCGGAGCGGACTGGCCGTCGCCGCCGAGTGCGCCTTCATCGTCTTGGGGATGCTGCTGTTCAGCGAGCGGACGTGGAAGCACCACGGGACCGGGCTGATCCTGCCGGTGGCGGTGATCGTCGGCCTCTGGGCGGCCCGCCCGCGCGGGACGGGGACGCGGTGGTTCGTCGCCGGCACCCTGTACGCCGTCACCCTGCTGACGCTGGTGCCGAGCCTGCTCGGGGGGCGGGCGCAGGATTTGGCCCTGACCTACGGTACGCACACCGCCGCCTTTCTGCTCCTGACCGTCGCCGTAGTGGTGGCCCTGTGGCAGACCCGCCGAGGCCCACCGCCGGCCGTTTCCGAGTAGAATGGGGGCACGCGGCGGTTGTCCTCTCTCGTGACGGCCCGCCGATCAATCTCCCGCGCCGTCCCGCCGACTTCGGAGTTCCGTTTGAACACCCCCACCTCCAACGGCCTCACTGCCCCGACTCTTTCGCCGCGGTTCATGACCCGCGCGATGGGCCTCGCCTGTCAGTGTGACGCCGATGACGAACCGGCCGACCCGCCGACCGCCGGCACCGTGGATCACGCCCGCATCGAGCGGGCGGTGCGGGAAATCCTGCTCGCCGTCGGCGAAGACCCGGATCGGGAAGGGCTGGTCGAAACCCCGGCCCGCGTCGCCCGGATGTACGCCGAGGTGTTCGCCGGCCTGCACCTCGACCCGCGCACGCACCTGCAAAAGACGTTCACCCAGCAGCACGACGAGATGGTGCTGGTGAAGGACATCGAGTTCGCCAGTTGCTGCGAGCACCATCTGGTGCCGTTCCTGGGCAAGGCCCACATCGCGTACCTGCCGGCCGGCAAGGTGGTCGGCCTGAGCAAACTGGCCCGCGTCGTCGATGCCGTGGCGAAGCGGCCGCAAGTGCAGGAACGGATGACCGAGGAGATCGCCGAACTGATCATGAGCGAGTTGCGGCCGCGCGGCGTCGCGGTGATCCTGGAAGCCACGCACATGTGCATGACCATCCGCGGCGTCAAGAAGCCCGGCACCACCACCGTCACCAGCGCCATGCGGGGCCTTTTCAAAACGAACCCGATGACCCGCGGCGAACTGCTGGCCCTGGTGTACGGGGGGAAGTGAGGAATGCTGTGAGCGATGAGCCGACAGCCTTGAGACACAGCCTCGAGAGTGGTGCGCCTCAATCAATCATGGCGCAACAGGTTTCCTGGCTCCGCGACATCTTCGGCAACCCATTCCGTCCCGTGACCTTCAACCCGACTTGGCGCACGGAACACGTGGTCGGCCTCGCCGCGAAGATGTACGACGACCGTGCCTTTGCCGCGATGCCGATCCTCGCGGATGCGCTGGAAGAAGCCGGGTGCGGCGACGCCGACATCCTGTCACACTGCCGCGAGCCGGGCATTCACGTACGTGGCTGCTGGGTGGTCGATCTGGTCCTGGACAAGGCGTGACGTTCGGCCGGCATGCGGGTACTTGTTGACTCTGTCGCTTTCCTCATCCGCGTCGGCATTCATGCGCTCCGCCCAGCAACTTCAGGACGACCTCCGCGGCGAGTTCCGCGGGTCGCTGCGGTTTGACCCGCCGACGTTGGGTCTGTACGCCACCGACGCCAGCCCGTTCCAGGTGGTGCCGTTCGGCGTGGCGGTGCCGGCCGACGAAACCGACCTCGTCACCCTCGTCCGCTACGCCCACGAACACGGCATCCCACTCCAGCCGCGCGGGGCGGGCACCGGGTTGGCCGGCGAATCCCTCGGTCCCGGCCTCGTCGTCGATCTCACCACTGGGTTCCGCTCCGTCCTCGACGTGACGCCGGAGTTCGTCCGCGCTGAGGTCGGCGTCACCCCGCGCGAGTTGAACGCCGCGCTCGCGCCACTCGGCCGGCGGTTCGCCCCGGACATCCACACGGCCGACACTTGCACCGTCGGCGGCGTCGTGGCGAACAACGCCAGCGGCCCCAACCTGTTCCGCCACGGGTACACCCGCGACCACCTGCGCGGCCTGCGGGTGGTGTGGGACACCGGCGAGGTGGCGGACCTGCGAAGCCCGCCGGAGCCGCTCGCCGAGGCCGGGATGCGGACGACCGAAATCCGCTCGCAGACGGCCGGGTTGCTCGCCGCGCACCGCGAACTGCTCCAACTGTCCCGCCCGGCGACGCCGTTCACCCGTTGCGGGTACCAGCTTCATGACGTGTCCACCGCCGACGGCCTCGATCTGGCGAAGGTGCTCGTCGGCAGCGAAGGCACGCTGGGAATCGTCACGTCGGCCACGTTCCACGCGGTCCCCGTCGCCGGCGGGTCGGCCGCATTCGTGGCCGCCTTCGACACCCTCGCCGCCGCCCTCCGCGCCGGCCTGACGCTCCGCGCCGCCGACGGGGTGGTGTCGTGCGACCTGTTGGACCAACGGCTGCTGTCGCTCGCGCGGCGGCAGCTCGCGGGGTCGCCGGTGGCGGTGCCGCCGGGGGCCGCGGCGGTCCTGGTCGCCGGCTTCGAGGCCGATTCGCCCGCCGCCGCCGCGGACGCCGCGACCGCCGGGCTGGCCCGCATTCGCGCGGCCTTCCCACTCACCCCCCTCACCGACCCGGCGACGCCCGGCGGACTGGCAGCGGTTCGGGAGTTCCGCGCGGCGGTGTCGGCCGGGCTGTACTCCGGGTCCGCCCGCGCCCGGCCGACGGCGTTCGTTGAGGACGTGGCGGTGCCGGGCGAGGAGCTGGTGCGGTTCGTCGCCGGGGCGAACGAACTCCTGCGGCGGAACGACCTGTCCGGGTCGTTCCTGGTTCACGTGTTGGCCGGCGTCGTTCACACCCGCCCCCTGGTGGATCTGGCCGACCCGGAGGACCGCCGGCGGATGTGGGCCGTGGCCGAGCAGATGCACTCCCTGGCCATCGCGCTGGGCGGCACCGTCAGCGGGCAGCACGCCACCGGGCTGGCCCGCACGCCGTGGGTGCGGAAGCAGTTCGGCGACGGCGTGGCCGGCGTGTTCCGCGAACTGAAGCAGGTGTTCGACCCGACCGGCATCCTCAACCCCGGCAAGATCGTCGGCCCCGACCCGAGCCGCCCGGCGTGGCCGTTCCGCGAGCAAGAGGCGGGGGAAGCCGTTGCCGACGCGCCGTCGGAGCGGGTGCCGCTACTGCTGTGGGGGGCGTCGTCGCCGGTGGCGGAAGCGGCGCGGTGCAACGGGTGCGGCGACTGCCGCAGTCGCGCCGCCCCGACCCGCATGTGCCCGATGTTTCACATCCACGGTACGGAGGAGGCGACACCCCGCGCGAAGGCCGGGCTGATCCGGCACCTGACGGGCGCGCGGGCCGAGCCACTCGCCGAGGACGAGGCACGAGCCGTCGCCGACCTGTGCGTGAACTGCAAGATGTGTCGAAGCGAGTGTCCCAGTCAGGTGAACGTGCCGAAGTTGGCGCTGGAAGCCAAAGCCGCGCACCACGCCACCCGCGGGCTGGACCGCGACCACTGGTTCCTCGCCCGCATCGAGTGGCTGACCGGGTTCGCCGCCAACTTCCCGCTCGTGTCGAACCTGCTGTTGGGCCGGCCGGGGTTCCGCTGGCTGCTGGAAAAGACTTTCGGCCTGTCCCGTCGCCGGACGCTACCGCGGCTGTCGCACCGCACCTTTCTGCGGCGGGCGAAGCGGGCCGGCCTGACCCGCGTGCCGCCGCACACCCCCGGCGCTGCGCGGCTGGCGTACTTCGCCGACACGTTCGTCAACTACGCCGACCCGACCGTCGGCGAGGCGGCGGTGGCGGTGCTGCGGCACCACGGGGCGGAGGTGGTCGTTCCCGCTCGGCAGCGCGGCAGCGGCGTCGCCCCGCTCGCGCAGGGGGATGTCGAGACCGCGACGGATCGCGCCGAGTACACGGTGCGGGTGCTGGCCGAACTCGTCCGCGACGGGTTCACGGTGGTCTGCTCCGAGCCGACCGCCGCGCTCACGCTGACGCAGGACTACCGGGATTTACTCGACTCCGCCGACGCCGTGGCCGTCGCCCAGAACACCGTGGAACTGACCGACCTGCTGTGGCGGTGGCACGGCGACGGGACACTCCGCACCGACTTCACGCCCCTGAACTTGACCCTCGGCCATCACGTGCCGTGCCACGTCAAGGCCCTGACCGACACCCCCGCCGGGCCGAAGTTGCTGGCCCTGATCCCCGGCGTGACGGTGACGACCATCGACCGCGGGTGCTCCGGGATGGCCGGCCCGCACGGGTTGCTGGCGTCGGCGTATACCGGATCGCTGAAGGCCGGCGAACGTCTGTTCGAGGAGCTGCGGAAACCCGACGTGACGTTCGGCTCGACCGAGTGCGGCCCGTGCCGGTTGCAGATGCAAGAAGGCGGCGGCAAGCGCGCCCTGCACCCGATCCAGTATCTCGCCGCCGCCTACGGCCTACTGCCGGGGTTGTTGAACCGCTTGGCGAAACCGCTCCGGAAGCTGGTGTCGGATTGATCGCCGCGAGAGGGAGTTCATGAGCGTGACCGTCCACCTGTTCGCCGCCGCCCGCGACCGCGTCGGGGCACCCACGGTCGCGCTTGAGTTGCCACCGTCGGCCACGGTCGCGGACCTGCGGGCCGTGCTGCTCGCACGGTGCCCCGAACTCGCCACCCTGCTGCCCGCCTGCCGCATCGCCGTGAACCACGACTTCACCGACGACGCGGACGCGATACCGACCGGAGCCGAAGTGGCCGTCATCCCGCCCGTGAGTGGGGGGTGAAATGAAAAACGTGTTCGATCAAATCGCCACAATTTACAACACTCTGATACACGAGCCGACCGACGTTGTCCCAACTGCCGAGAGGGGCACGCAACCCACCTCCCCTCGTTGAGGGGAGGTCGCCGCGCAGCGGCGGGAGGGGAGT
>JBBRUO010000368.1:0-6346 GCA_038247725.1 Gemmatales bacterium | reverse complement strand
CCAACCTGTTCGGAGGGCCGACCACCATGATCGAATCCCCGGTGCTGGACGAGGCGTTCGCCCTCGTCGAGGCGCGGAGTACGCGGAGCAACATCGCGGAGATTCTCGACTCAAGATTTGGCAATATACCCCCAGAGTTGACCGGCCGCCTCTTGGCGGTGGCGGATCAGCAGCGACTTAAGGCACTGGTCCGCTTCGCGGCGAAGTGTCCGGACCTGCCCGCCTTCCTCGACGAACTGGCGAAGGACTGAATCCCATGCTCCGCTCGAACCATTACGAGGTGGCGTTCGAGGCGTACCTGCGGGCGCGGGGCGTCGGGTTCGTGGCCGTCGATGAGGCCAAGCGGAGTGTGCTGGGCGACGCCGCCGTGAAGAGCCTGGACTTCATCGTCGTCGGGCCGGACACGGCGAAGTTGGTGGTGGACGTGAAGGGCCGCAAGTTCCCCACCGGCAGCGGTGAGAAGGCCGTCCCCGCGTGGCAGAACTGGGCCGAGGAGGACGACGTGGACGGCCTCGGCCGGTGGGCGGCGCAGTTCGGCGGCGGGTTCCGCGGTGTCCTCGCCTTCGTGTACGACATCCACAAGCCCTATCAACTGAGTGACGGCACCCGCGATCTGTTCGCCTTCCGCGACCACGTTTACCTGATGCGGGGCGTGGCGGTGGCCGACTACCGCACGCACATGCGGCTCCGCAGCAAGAAGTGGAGGACCGTTCACCTGCCGACGGCCGCCTTCCGCACCGTGGTGCGGCCGTTCTCGGAGTTCCTGCGCGACACCGACGTGTCGGACATCTTGAAGTAGCGGCTCACGGGTCCGGCACCTCGACCACGCAAAGGCGGTTCGCCCCGTCGCGGTGCCGCACGAACGCGATCGACTTCCCGTCTGGGGAAATGACGCACGCCTCCGGGTGCGGGCTGTCGGCGGTGCGAGGCGTGACGCGGCGTGTAATGCCAGTGGACACCTCGACGACGCAGACGGAGTGGTCCATCACGAATGCGATTCGTTTTCCGTCCGGGTGCCAGGTGAACGCCGACGCGACCGGGTGTTCGTTGTCTGTCACTTGCACCGACTCGCCGCCGTTGGGGGAGACGGTCCACAGTTGCACGACGCCGCGCGCGGCCTTCCGGAGAAAGGCGATGCGAGAACCGTCGAGCGAACTCCGCAGCCAGTGCCGGGGGCCGTGGATGCCGCCGACGGTCAGGCGTCGTTGCGTCACTCCGCGCGGCGGGGCCGGGAGTTCGGTGAGTGTGCCCTGAAGCGGGCCGTCGCCTTGGCGGGTGAGGTCTTGCGGCAAATCGGCGATGAACACTTCGGGCACCGGTTCGCCACCACCTTCCGGAATGACGAAACCCTGAAACGCCAGGGACTGCGAGCCGACCCAGCCTTCCTCCACAGCCCGGCAGATCTCATCCGAACCCGGTTTCGGGTTTGGCACGACCTTCGCCACCAGAAACGAGAACCCGCCGTCGTGGCTTCGCGGGTGCGTCTTCGGGACGGTCAGGCGGGTGAGCGGCATCGACACGCCGATGGTCCGCAAGCCAGGCGCGGCGATGTCGTCCTCGTAGGTGAAGCTGACGCGGGTGCCGGCGGGGTTCCAGACGTGGACGTGCGACCCGCCCCGCAGTGCGCCGGGGGTGAACGGCGGAGAAAGGTCGCGGGCGTCGAGGGGGACTGCGTGCGACAAGTGACCCTGCTGATGCCGTCCCGATCTCAGGCCGTGGGGGGCACGCTGAACACCTCTCCTCGTTGAGGGGAGGTCGCCGCGCAGCGGCGGGAGGGGAGTCTTTAATTGCCTGGGAGGAGAAGCAATCTCCCCTCCCGGTTGCTGCGCAACCGACCTCCCCTCAACGAGGGGAGGTGGAAGAACCACCCGCTTCGCAATGGGATGTGATTCCGCGAGGGGAACGGCCTCCGATCCTGTCTCCGCCATGCACATCACCCCATGCCGCTTGCTCGGCCCGTAGCTGTATTCCGGCGTCGGGAACTCCGGGCCGTGGATGAACCCGACAATCGGCTCCGTTGGATGGAACGTGACCACTCCGCAGCAGGCCCCGTTGCGGGATTCGTACACGGTTCGCACTTCCCGCGTTTCGACGTTCACCATCTGAATGCGGGTGCCGTCGAAGACGCTGCCGGCCGGGTCGGAGCGGGTGTCGAACACGACCCACTTCGAATCCGGCGACCACACGTTGCAATTCGTCAGCACGCACCGGCCGGCGAACAGTTCGGCTTCAGGCATCGGTCGCCCCTCCCGCGTTCGGCACTACGATACCCGAAACCCCACCGAGCCGCCGCCATGCCCGCCGTCCTCACCGATCCGCCGTCCACGCTCTGGGTGCTGCTGATCCTGTTCGCGCTGGTGTCGGTCGGGCTGTGGCTGCGGTCGCGGAACCGCACGGCGGGCATCGTCGCGCTCGTCGCCGTGCTGCTGCCGATCTTGCTGTTCTGCTGTCGGTTCGCCGGGGAAAGCCCGCGACAGGAGGCGATTCGCCGGGTGAAGGCGCTGGTGGCCGCCATCGACGCGCGGAACCCGGACGCCATGCTGCCGCACGTCGCCGACGACTTCGACTACCAGGGGCGGAAAAAGAAGGACATCAAGACCTCGCCGCTGTGGGACTTGCTGAAGCAATACGGCGCGCGGGCAGCGGCGGGCGGCGTCGGGCAAGACGACGAGCAGCCGGACGACAACACGGTCATCATCGGCTTCACCGGCTGGGCGACCGTGGACGGCAAGGATTACCCGATGTACGTTCGCGCCTTCTTCAAGAAGACGCCCACCGGCGAGTGGAAGGTGCAGACCTTCAAGGCGTACTCGGACCCGGTGCGGAAAGCCAACGGCCCGGAAACGACTATCCCCGGCCTGGGGCGATGACGATGCACCTCAACGGCGTCGAGATCGTGGACACGTTCGCCGAGGCGTTCCCGATGACCGCCGCGCGGGTGGTCGTCACGGCCGCGTCCGCGAAATGGGCGATGACCGCCGGGACCGCCGCCACCGGGTACGCCGCGAGCGTCATCGGGTGCGACGCCGAGGCCGGGATTGAAAGGGTTCTGGAACCGCATCAGACGCCCGACGGCCGGCCGGGGGTGGCGCTGCTGTTCTTCGCCTTCAGCCGGGACGCGCTACAGAAAGCTCTGGTGAACCGCATCGCGCAATGCGTGCTGACGTGCGCGACGACGGCCGTGTTCAATGGCATGGACGGTGACCCCGGCAAGACGATCAAACTCGGTGGGCAATTGCGGTACTTCGGCGACGGCTGGCAAATCAGCAAGCAACTCGACGGCAAGCGGTACTGGCGGGTGCCGACGATGGACGGCGAATTCCTGTGCGAGGACGTGTTCGGCACCACGAAGGGCGTGGCCGGGGGCAACCTCATCCTGCTCGGCGACACGCAGGCGAACACCCTCGCCGCAACCGAGGCGGCGGTGGACGCGATGCGGAAGGTGCCCGGCGTGATCCTGCCGTTCCCCGGCGGCGTGGTGCGTTCCGGTAGCAAGGTCGGCAGCAAATATCAGGCGCTGAAGGCCAGCACGAACGAGGCGTACTGCCCGACCCTGCGCGGCGTGGTGAAGTCCGAATTGCCCGACGGCGTGAACGCGGTGTACGAGATCGTCCTCGACGGCCTGACGCTGCATGACGTGGAGTCGGCGATGTGGGCCGGGATGACGGCGGCGTGCGACTGCCCCGGCGTGAAGCGGATCACCGCCGGCAACTACGGCGGCAAACTCGGCCCGCACCACATCTACCTGAAGAAGCTGTGGGAGGGGGCACCCTGTTAGCCCGCAGCGACAGCAAGGGGCGTGTCGCGTTGCGCGGCCAATTCCTGCCGGCCCCCAAGGTGGTCTGCCCCTTGCTGGCGCTGCGGGCTAACACGACCGGAGAAAGGCACACCCATGTTCACCCTCACCCGCCGCGAGTCGTCGCCGATCCCGCTCGACGTAACGGGCATTCTCCCCGAAACGGTGGCGAACTTGTCCGCGCTGGAGGTCGCCAAGCTGCCGGTGTTGTTTGGCAACCGCCGCGAGGAGTTGGGGGAACACTTCGACGTGAAACCTGGATCGACGGTGGCCCCGAAGCGAGCAGACATCCAGTTCGCCGGCGACACGCGGAACGTTCACAACATCGGCAAAGGGATGACGGGTGGGTTCATTTACAGCGAGAACGATGTTGGCCGACACGCCGGGGCACAGATGAGCGGCGGTCAACTCGTCCTCGACGGAGGAGCCGGTGACTGGCTGGGGGCGGAGATGCGCGGCGGATACCTCGAAGCGAGGTCAACCGTCGGCGATTGCGTTGGCGCGGCCTACCGAGGTTCCCGGCGCGGCATGACCGGAGGAACGATTTTCCTCCGATGGGCTGCCGGGCACGAACTCGGCCTCTTGATGCGGCGGGGTACGATCATTGTGGAAGGCGACACCGGCGAGTTTACCGGAGCGAGCATGATCGCGGGCACCATCGCGGTTCGCGGAAAACTCGGCGCGCGGGCCGGGGCGGGGATGAAACGCGGGACGATTCTGGCCCTCGGCGGGGTCGCGGAAATCAGCGTCGGGATGCGGTACTCGTGCGAGTATTCGCCGAGCGTGCTGCCACTGCTCGGGAAAACCCTGAACCTGCCGGTGCCGGATCGCGTCCATTGTTTTCGGGGAGACGTGTTGACGGGCGGTCGCGGCGAACTGTGGGTGGCGGACCCGAAGAACGCGGGGTAAATGCGGCTGCGACGAAATGCTTTCGGAGTGGCCTTGAACCGATCGCCAGGCGCTGCTAAAAAATGGGAGAGTCATTACCCGGTAGTGTAACGGTAGCACAAGAGATTTTGGTTCTCTTTGTCAAGGTTCGAATCCTTGCCGGGTAACTGGAAGCCAAACCGCTTCCCACACGGACGCTTAGCTCAGTTGGCTAGAGTACTACATTGACATTGTAGGGGTCACTGGTTCAAATCCAGTAGCGTCCATTTGATCGACGGTCTTCTTGGCACTCCCCCCGGTGATGACAGCCGTTGTCACCGGGGGTTTTTCGTTGCCATTTCCAGTGGTTTCGCACGCCTCCCGTCCCATCTCGCCCGAACCCGTCGCAACCCCCATCTTGCCAGACGATGCCAGTTTTTGCCCCTCCGTGCCGGGCGGAGGTGGGGCTTTTGGTGGGGGTTGCGCGGCAGTCGTGGCGAACGCGGGCAGCTTGTCGAGGGCATCCCGAACCCCCAAAAGCGCGGGGTCGGTGTACACGGTCATTGTCAGCCGAATGTCACTGTGCCGCATCGCGGCCATCGCAACGCGGGGGGCCACGCCACCGGCCGACAGGTGGGTTGCGAAACTGACCCGCAGGGCGTGAACGTCGATAACCCGCCCGCGTTCGTCCTTGCGGGCGATACCGGCGGCTTTCAGGTCGCGGTAGAGAATCGTCCGCAGCTTCTTCGGCACGGCGAACAGCCGATCCGCCGGCGTCAGTTTTCGGTCGGCCACCCACTGGCGGAGTTCGTCGGCCAGATCCCCCCGGAGGGGCAACGTCGAGCCGTTGCGGTTCTTCTCGTTCTTGCGTTCCAGGCGGATCACTTCCGCGCCGGGCGTGAGGTCGAGGTTGCCCACAATCAAGGTTCGCAGTTCGTTCAACCGCAACCCGGTCAGCAGGAAGGTTCGGTAGATCAGACACCGTTCCCGTCCGAGTTCTTCGAGCCGCTTCACCACGTCGGCGGGCAGTTCCCCGGTTCGCCCCTTCCTCAGGGTTCGCCGGAACAGCAGCGGTCGGGAGCGGGCCACGTCGAGCAGCTTCACGAACTCGCCTTCGGTCATCGCCCGGCGGGGTCGCACCGGGTCGGCCTTCGGGTCGGCCTTCGGTAGCCGGTCGAGGTCGTGTTCGCGGAGCTTGCCGTTCTCGACAAGCCAGTTGGCGAAGGTGACGCAAAAGTCCCGGTAGTAGTTTCTTGCTCGTGCCTTCATCCCCAGGGCAATCGAATTACAGAGCCACGGCGCGACGATCTCCCGGCGAAGGTCGCGGACGGAGCGGAGCGGGATTTCCGCCTCCAATCGCCGGAGAGCGGCCAGGGCGTTCGTCCGATGCATCTTCCCTACGTCGCGGGCAATGAGACTTTGCTCGTAGGCGTCGATCAGAGGGGCCAGCGGGCCGGCGGCGGCGCGGGCGGTGTCCAGGGCGGTCGCGTCGAGGACGCCGGCGAGAATCTGTTCGACTTCGCGCTCCCACCCGGCCAACTTCTGGCGTGCCACCGATTCATCCCGGCAGCCCGTCGAGCGTTCGACGAGCTGTCCGGAGTGGTCGCGGAACCGGCCGACATACACGCCGCCTTTCACCAGCACGGTTTCCGCCCCGTCCGGGCCGATGTCGATGGGCAGGGT
>JBBRUO010000367.1:0-6356 GCA_038247725.1 Gemmatales bacterium | reverse complement strand
AGCGTGGACTACGACTTGACGAGCCTGGACCGGTTGAAGGCGACGGCGTTCGACTTGCTGGCGTGGATCCGCGCCCACTGGGGGATCGAGAACCAGTTGCACGATGTGCGGGACGAGACATTGGGGGAGGACCGGTGTCGGGTGCGGAAGGGAGGTTCGGCCCAAGTGCTGGCGGCCCTCCGCAACGCCGCCCTGCACCTCATCCACGACGCCGGCCAGACCAACCGGCGGGCGGCCACCGAACACTTCCAGATCCACCCCGAGGACGCCATCGACCTCATCCACGCTCAGCAGTGTGAAACATGAAACGGCCCTGCCCCTTCTCGGCCGCCTTGAACTTCTCGAGTTTCAGGTCGGTGGCCACGAGCCGCCGGAGCTTTCGGTGGTAGAAGAGCAGGTCGATGAAAAAATCGTCGCCGTCGATCACGATCCGCTTCTGCCGCGCGACGAAGCCGGCACCGAGTTCGAGGATGCACCGCTCGATGTCGCGCAGGATCGCGGCCTACAGGTCCTGCTTGCTGTTGGTGTCCTTGAGGCCGAGGAAGTCGAGTAGGTACGGGTCGCAGAACACCTGGTCCGACGAGAGCGCGTCGGCGGCGCGTAGCGCAGCCAGTTCCCGCTCGGCGAGTTCTTCGGGCTTCCTCGAGAGGCCCGTGCGCTCGTAGAGCATCCCGCCAATCTTCTCGCGCAAGGCGCGCACGCTCCCCCGCTCGCCCCGGCACATCTCGGCGTAGAAATCGCGCCGGAGCGGCTCCCTCATCGGGATGAGCTCGACGATGTGTCTCCAGCCCAATTGTTTCGACAGCGTCGCAACAATTTCAGGCTCGGGGAACAGCTCCACGAACTGGATCCTCCGCTAGAGGGCCTTCTACGAAAACCCCCGCTCGAACTCCGCTTCCAATTCTCGCGACAGCGTCGGGACAATCTGCTCGCCGTAACCGGCGCGGCTCTCCTTCAGCGCCTCGGACCGGACGCGCGTCCCCACCTGCCAGTGGAGGAGCACGAGCGCCGAGTTCACCGCCTGGGCCGTCACATCCCGGGCGGTCGTGATGAGCTCGCGGACGTCGGCCAGGAGCGTTCCGGCCGCGGGGGGAGTAAGGCCGACACCTCCTGAAAGTGGGGAGGGCGGCAGACGAACGAATTTGATGGGCGTCGAACTAGGTATCATTGCATGTCTGCCCGGCCGCTGGAATCGGAATCTGAAGCCGCGGCTCGACGTGTTCAGTCAACGGACTGGCCCATGCACGGTGCAAAATCCTCCAAAAAAATTGAAGGGTTTTGCTCAGTGCCGGAAACCGCGAGCCACTTGCCCCACACCTGCGGCGTTGTACGCCAACCACAACACTTGCGCGATAATGGGTGTAACAGCCCGAAGGTCTGCGAGTTTCGCCACCAAGCACAGGCCACGCGTTCCGAATCAAGTTCGGGAAAATACCGAGCTATAAGATTGGCGCGAAATCGATTCGGGAAAACGTCGCGCCACTTCGGGGCCGGAGCCGCGGGTGAAGAGGATTACTCGTTTGCTACGCTTACGTTCCTTGTTCTGAACGCGTGGCAATCCGCTATGCTGGTCAGTCACTTCGGCTCGAAGATCTCGACACCGGCAGACAACGCCGCGTTTTTCAGTTTTGCATCCAGGGTGGCGAGCGGAAGCCCGCGACGGACGGCGAGTTCGAGGTAGGCGGCGTCGTATGCCGAGAGCCCGTGGCCGCGCGCGATCTGAATCGTGCTCTCCCACATACTCGCCGTCGTCGCGGTATCGATCTGAATGGGGAGCAGCGACAGCAGGGTGAGAAAGCGGTGCGATTTCGCCTCGGTCGTTCGTTTGCGTCGTTCCCCGACGACGAGCGTGTTGGCGACCTCGAGCCGCCACAATGCAGGGACGACGCCGCGGGACGAGTTGCGCGCCATGGTTTCTTGGACCGCGTCCGCGTACGGCCCGCCCTCGTCCTCAAAGAACCAGGCCATCGTGACGGAGCAATCGACGACGAAGAATCCTTTCGGTGACCGCTTCCGCGCCGCCACCCTACCGCCGCCCCTCTTCCATCAAGTCGCGTACTGTCAGTCCGTTCCCCAGTCGATTTCCGCGGCGTAATTCCTTCATCTCGCCGATCACCTGACTGACGTCGGCGGTTTCTTCCCGCTCAGGGGGGATCAGCATCGCAACGGGCTTGCCACGATTGGTGATGACGATTCGCTCCCCCTTGGCCACCCGACCGAGTAGCCGAGTAAGGTGTGTCTTTGCTTCAAAAGTTCACACCGAAGTCATTTTCTACATTCCAACCTAACCAGTTTGTCAAACTAGTTTATCATGTGTTGTGCTTCGTGCGCAACAGCGAATTACTCGGAGGTTTTCGCGTAAGGAATTCCAGCCACTTTTCCTTACAAGCCAGGCTGCCGGTGGCGGGCGATCTAGATCACCGACTCGAGGTAAGGCCGCATCACGTTCGCCATCCGGCACACCTTGGCGGCGGCCCACAGTTCGTCCATGTGCGCCATCTTCTTCCGCCAGCGGTCGCGCAGCGCCTCGATGGCCACGTCCAGGCCGACCGCGTTGCGGAACTTGAAGCAGTCGGCGACCGTCTTTGCCGGTGTGTAAATCCGCACGCACACCTTCTCGAGATTGTGCTCTTCGACCATCTGCTCGAGCGACGGGCCGGAAAACCGCATCACGCGTAGGCTCGGATTGTGGCGTTTCGGGGCCCACGCCTTGCTGGATAGTGCCACCCACACGTCGTGCGCGATCTGGGTGGTGAGCCCGTGGAACTGGAGGGCCGAGATGAGGCAGATGACGCCAGCCGGAACCGAACGCGCTACTTCGGCCAGCGAGTGGTGTTCGGTCATATCGGCGTCGGACGAAGAGTAGACACCGCGGGCCACGCGCTCGACGACACCGCGGCGGCGCAGGCGGTCCAGGTAGTCTGCGGGAATGCCGAGCGCGGCGAGGTCGCGGGGGCGAAGAGCCCCGCGCTTTTTGACCAGGCGAATCACTTTCTGCAGTTTCGTCGCTGGTGCGGCCACGGCAATGAATCCTCGGTACTTATCGATAAATACCTAGGTATTATTGCACGTCCGCCCGACTGCTGTAATCGGAATCTGAACGGCGGCTCGACGTGTTCAGTCAACAGACTGGGCCGTGCACGGTGCAAAATCCTCCAAAAAACTTGAAGGATTCCGCCCGGCGCCCGAGGGGGTGATGCTCGGCGCGGTCTTTCGGGCTGGGTCAGGTAAGAACTTCGAGCCTCGGTTTCTTAGGGCCTAATAGCCCGCCTCGCACGAAGCCGTCACCCCCGGAGCGACTGCGAATCTTGTGTAAGCCAGCCTTTCACATGGGCAGCCCTGCCGAGCCATAGTAAAGGCAGCCTTTACCATAGCGGGTTTGTGCTGCCTCTATGGGTACCGCGCGGTTGACGGCGGACGAAGCGAGCACCGCACACAGCTCCCTTTCGGCTCGGAAGGATGCCCGGTTCCCCACGGTAACGCCCGTTACCATCGGCCGCCGCGCGCGGTGCCAGCCACGGGTGAGCACCACACGCGGCGACCGACGGCGACGGGGGATGCACCTCCAGGCGGGGGAGCGTTTCACAGTCGGTGACGGGTAAGTTCTGGTTTCGTCAGACACACCTCACGACGCGTTCCAACCTCGGGACGGGTTACGGCTCCTACTGACATCGCGCATCAGGTCGGCAGGCGCTTTGATTGGGCGAGGAGGGACCTGCCATGACGTACCGATATTTCTGTTGCGACCAGCGCCGGACCTGTGGCGTTTGCACCTGTGTCATTAGCGCGTGCCTTCGCTGCCTGATGTGTGTAACGCACTGCGAGTGTCCCGAGCGGCACGCGCGGCTGTGCGGGGCCGATGCCGAACTCGACGCCGAGGGCGGGCCGTTCGCTGATGTCTCGCCCCGTGGGTCCAGTGGTCGGCACAACGACGCACTCGTAATAAAGCGTGACTCTGGCAGCGACTGAGAGCGAACTCATCCCGCCCCCCAGCATCAACGAGGTTGATACCCCACTTCGGAAAAAGCCGTGGGCCTATCCCGTCCGCGAGTGTGGTGCAGGCGGGGCGCAGCGACGGCGAGGAGTGGCGCAATTCGCACGAGGAACTGACCCGGGCCCGGAACGAAGCGCTACTCCCCTTCTCCCAACGCTGACACCGTCGCCGCATCGGACGGCCCGGCGTTTCGGCCTCGACCAGGCTGGCGTTGTGCCGCCCTTCGGTGGAAGATGACCTCGCCGAAAACCATGGAGTGAGGCGGAAAATGGCGAAACGGAAACGGAAAGTGGTCGCACTCGCGACCGCCGGCGGGAGGGAGTACGACGGGCTGCTGACCGGCGTGTCCGGGCTGCTCGACCAGGCACGCACCGCCGCCGCCCGCGTGGTCAACGGACTGATGACCGCCACCTACTACGAACTCGGCCGCCGCATCGTGGAGTTCGAGCAGGGCGGGAAGGAGCGAGCCGAGTACGGCGAGGAGTTACTCAAGCGCCTCGGCGCCGACCTCTCGAAGCAGTTCGGCCGCGGGTTCGGGTGGCGGAACCTCTTCTCGATGCGTGCGTTCTACCTCGGCTGGGAACTTCATCAGGTAAAGTCCGGCAGCTTTGCAGATACGGGCCAAAGGGGCGTCGGATGAAAAGTTGCAGACAGTGTCTGCAATTTCCGGCCCGCCGTTCACAACGGAAACATTCCCCCTCCCGTGGTCCCACTACGTCCGCCTGATGACCGTCCCGAACGTAGCCGCCCGACGGTTCTACGAGGAGGAAGCCATCAAGGGCGGGTGGTCCGTCCGCCAGCTCGACCGGCAGATATCGACACGGTTTTACGAGCGGCTTTCCGGCTCGAAGCGGAAGGGAGAGTTGCTCGCCAAAGCTCACGTCCCGCAGGCCGGCGACGCCATCGAGCCGGGGCAACTCGTCCGCGACCCCTACGTCCTCGAATTCTTGAACCTCGCCGACGAGTACGGGGAGAGTGAACTCGAAAAAGGCGATCATCCGGAACCTCGAAGGCTTCCTCGTCGAACTCGGCCGGGGCTTCACCTTCGTCGCCCGCCAGCGGAAAATCCGCATCGACGCCGAGTGGTACAAAATCGACCTGCTCCTGTTCCACCGGCGGCTCAGGTGCCTCGTGGTCATCGACCTCAAGATCGGCACGTTCACTCACGCCGACGCCGGGCAGATGAACCTGTACCTGAACTACGCCAAGGAACACCTGACCGAACCCGGCGAGAACGAACCCGTCGGGCTGATTCTGTGCAGCGAGAAGAGCGACACCGTCGTCCGGTACGCGATGGGCGGCATCAACGCCAAAGTCTTCGCCTCCAAGTACCTGACCGATTTGCCGGCGGAGGACGAGTTGCGGGCGGCCATCGAACGCACGCGGCAGGCACTCGCAACGCGACCCGAGACGAACGGCAACAACTGACACGTCCCGCGGTTGAGCAGCCGCTGAAAGGCCTTCTGCTACACGCCACGTCGGAGCGGAGGGCGGAGATCCAGCTCACACACGGAAGCCTACTCGTGATGAGCGGTTTGTCCGTCCGGTGGTCGGCACAACGACGCACCCGAAATAATGCGTGACTGCGGTAGCGACCCCGAGCGAACGCATCCCGTAACTCTTCGCGCCTGCCAGCACCAAAGACGTTGACCCCCCGCTCCGCGGAAAGCACGGGCGTGCCAACCAGTAAGTTGGTCCGCTCCGCTGCGCTTCGCCACTAACCCGTGCCATCCGCTGCGCTGCCCGCGTCTTGCCTCGTCGCCCTTTCACCTTGCGGTCACGGCCTTGGGGCCGTGGAAGAAAAGAGTGTGCCGGTTTTTCCCGGATGGGGGGCTGGGGTTTCCCAGAAGGGGTGAGAAAACCCCATCCCCCCATCCAGGAAAAACGCCCGGTGGGCCGCGGGGTCAAACACGGCCGCGGCGCGCACGGGACTGACGCGGCCCGTAACGAAGGAAGAAACGCATGACGAAGAAAGACAACACCAGGACACCTGCCGCGAAGGTAACCGGAATGCTGCCGGAACAGGGATGTATTACTGGGGTCGCGAACAGTCCCGAGGAGGCGATGAAACTTATCGAGAGCCTGTTCGCACGGAACGACGGCCGGACGGCCGCCGGTGCGGAGGAGGCACCCCTCCTTTTCGCGTACACGCGGCAGATGGCAATCGATGACGGCGTGCTGATCGACGTGACCACGACCGCGGCCGAGGCGGGATTTTGCATCCCGGTCGCCGTCACCGCGGCGGTGTGGGCGGAGTGCATAGCGGTCCCCGCGGGCGTGTCCGGTCAGGACGAAGGCGGGCGACTGTGGGACGTGCTCACGATGCTGCGGCTCGCGATTCGCGGCCCCGACCGTGACGGCT
>JBBRUO010000366.1:0-6364 GCA_038247725.1 Gemmatales bacterium | reverse complement strand
GGAACCGACGCGGACAGACTGGCTCCGTTTCTTCGTGGCCCGACTCTGGAGAGTCAGGCCACGGAAGAGTAACGTGGCGTTGTGGTCGCCCGACTCTACGAGTCGGCGGGGAATCAAGAACCGACACGGAGAGTCGGGCTACGGAAGAGTTCGCCGGCCTGATACTTTGCCCGCCT
This sequence comes from Gemmatales bacterium, assembly GCA_038247725.1. Lineage (GTDB taxonomy): Bacteria > Planctomycetota > Planctomycetia > Gemmatales > Gemmataceae > JALHQU01. The sequence goes on along the minus strand of JBBRUO010000366.1, from coordinate 6,188 downwards.
GAGCGCCCGTCATGACCCCGCCCGCCGCTCTCGCCCGCTCGCCCGCCCGGTGGCCGGAGGCGCTATTCGCGTTCGCCACCCGCTCGGCCGGGGTGGTCATCCTCGCCCTCGTCCTCGGCCTCGTCGGGGTGCTGGTCGTGCAGTCGTGGCCGGCCCTGCGGGAGGCCGGGTCGAACGGGCTGTTCACCAGCGCGGACTGGGTGCCCAAGCCCCCCGACGGCGAGCCGCAGCGGTTCGGCTCGCTGGCGTTCGTGTACGGCACCGTCGTCACGTCGATCATCGCCATGCTGCTGGCCGTGCCGTTCGGGGTGGCGGCGGCGGCGTTCCTGTCCGAGATCGCGCCGCCGTGGCTCCGCAAGGCCGGCGCGTTCCTCATCGAACTGTTGGCGGCCATCCCCAGCGTGGTGTACGGGTTCTGGGGGCTGTTCTTCCTCGCCCCGCAGTTGCAGCGGCTGTTCGACCTGCTGGGCGGGCCGAACACCGGCGGGAACGGCATCCTGGCCGCCGGCGTCATCCTCGCCATCATGATCCTGCCGTACATCACGGCCATCAGCCTGGACGTGTGCCAGTCGGTGCCGCGGTCGTCGCGGGAGGGGGCGCTGGCCCTGGGGGCGAGCCGCTGGCAGACCATCTGGAAAGTGGTGCTGCCGACCGCCCGCCCCGGCATTATGGCCGCCGCGTTCCTGGCCCTCGGCCGGGCGCTCGGCGAGACGATGGCCGTCACCATGCTCATCGGCAACCTGCCGATCATCGACGTTTCACTGTACGCCTCCGGGAACACCATCGCCAGCAAACTGGCCAACTCGCTGAACGAGGCCGACGACCCGCAGGTGCGGGCGGCGCTGATCGCCCTGGCCCTGGTGCTGATGGCGGTGACGGCGGCTTTCAACATTTTCGGCCGACTGCTGCTCGCCCGCCTGTCCCGACCGCCGCGCGGCCGGGGCACGGGGACCGGGGCCGACGGCAGCGCGTCCGCCGACAAACCGGAGTTGCCGACCCCGCCGCCGCCCGCCCCGCCGCCGGTGTCCCACGCCCGCTTCTGGAACAAGGCCATGACGGGGGTGCTGTCGGCCGGCTTCCTCCTCACCGTCGTGCCGCTCTTCCTCATCCTCGGCCTGATCGCCGCCCGTGGGGTGTCGGCCGTCGATGCCAACCTGTTCACCGAGCGGGCGCGGCCGGAACTGACGGACGACCAGTTCGCCCAGTACCAGAAGTGGCAGGCGGGCGAGGCGGCGTACCCGAAGGACGACTTCGGCGACCCGGTGAAGCGGGGCGGCCTCGGCCACGCCATGCTCGGCAGCGCCGTCATGGTGCTGCTGGCGACCGGCATGGCGGTACCGTTCGGGTTGGCGGCCGCCGTGTATCTGGCGGAAGCGCGGAACTCGCGGCTGGCGACGGCCGTGCGGTTCGTCACCGAGTTGCTCGGCGGGGTGCCGTCCATCGTCGTCGGCCTGTTCGTGTACGTGGTGCTGGTGGCCCCCTCGTACCCGTGGCTGCGGGGCACCGACCTGCCGCTCAAGCCGTCCGCGTGGGCGGGAGCGGTGGCCCTGGCCATCATGATGATCCCGATCGTGGTGCGGTCGGCCGAAGAGGCGATGAAGCTGGTGCCCGACTCGCTCCGGCAGGCCAGTTACGCGCTCGGCGCGAACCGCATGCAGACGACGCTGAAGGTGATCCTGCCGGCGGCCCTGCCGGCCATCGTCACCGGCATCTTCCTGGCCGTCGGCCGCATCGCCGGGGAGACGGCCCCGCTGCTGTGGGCGGCCGGCCAGTTCGACCGCTGGCCGACGTCGCTGTCGAACGACACGCCGTTCCTCACCGGGTACATCTACAACTACTCCCGCAGCGACAAGGCCGACCTCCGCGATCAGGCGTGGGGCGCGACGGTGGTGCTGCTGTCGGTCGTGATGCTGGTGAACGTCGTCATCCGCCTGCTCGCCGGCAAGCGGGTGGTGGCCGCCGCGCGAGCGGACTGACGGAAGACAGTAGATCCAGGGGCGGTGCTTGTTCGGTCTTCCGGCCTGAAGGGCCGGTTCTTACAGCCCAGGCCGTGAGGCCTGGGTTCCGGACCGTACCCTTCCCGGCCCTGAAAGGGCCGTTCGTGCCGCATCACCAACAGCCCTTTCAGGGCCGGGTACTCTTACCGACCACGGTTCCCAGGCCTCACGGCCTGGGCTGTAAGAACCGGCCCTTCAGGCCGGAAGACCGAATTCCGTCCTCCCTTGCCCTCCGCCCTCCAGTCCTCTGGCATTTTCCATGTTCCTCCGCCTGTTCGTCACGTATCTGTTGCTGGTGGTGCTGGCGGTGGCCGCCGTCGGGCTGGTCGTCCTCCGCCGGGCGGACGGCATCGACTTGATCCGCGACCTGGCCGGCGAGGTGATCCCCGCCGCCGTCGCGCTGACGTTGCTGGCCGTCCTCCCGGCGTACCTGATGGCCCGCCGCCTCACCCGCCCGCTGCTGGAACTGACCGCCGGCACCCGCCGCATCGCCGACGGCGACTTCGTCCACAAGTTCCCCGTCGCCGGGTCGGGTGAGCTGACCGACTTGGCCCGCACGTTCAACGACATGACCGACCGGCTGGCCGCCACCTTCGAGCAACTGGACCGCGACCGCGAGCAGTTGCGGGCCATCCTGTCCGGCATGGTCGAGGGGGTGGTCGCCATCGACCCGCGACAGCGGGTGCTGTTCGCCAACGACCGGGCCGGGCAACTGCTCGATTTCACCCCCGCCGTCGCCGTCGGCCGCAAGCTGTGGGACGTCACCCGCCAGCGGGCGGTGCGGGAACTGGTCGAGCGGGCGCTGGCCACCGACGCCCCGCAGCGGCAGGAGCTGGACTGGAAGGGCGGGGCCGAGAAGTTCATCGCCGTGTACGTCTCCCGCCTGCCGGGACCGGACTCGCCCGGCGCGGTGATGGTGCTACACGACACCACCGACCTCCGCCGACTGGAGCGGATGCGGGCGGACTTCGTCGCCAACGTGTCGCACGAGCTGAAGACGCCGCTCGCCAACATCAAGTCGAGCGTCGAAGTGCTGATGGACGGGGCGGTCGAGGACGCGGCCATTCGCGGCAACTTCCTCAGCGAGATCGCCGAGCAGGCCGACCGCCAGCAGACGCTTATCGAGGACTTGCTCAGCCTCGCCCGCATCGAGTCAACCGAGACCGGGCTGGCGGTGGAGGCGGTGAACGTGGAGGAGGCGGTCCACGCCTGCCTGGACCGCCACCGCACCCGCGCCGAGGCGAAGCGGCAGCGGCTGGACGGGGTGGCGCTGGCCGGCGTTTCGCCGGCGCTGGCGGTGTGGGTGGACGAGGAGGGGCTGGCCCAGATCCTCGACAACCTGGTGGACAACGCCATCAAGTACACGCCGCCCGGCGGCCGCATCACCGTGCGGTGGAAGGCCGTCGAGGAGGCCGTGATTCTGGAAGTCGAGGACACCGGCCTGGGCATCCCGGAGCGGGACCAGCCGCGGGTGTTCGAGCGGTTCTACCGAGTGGACAAGGCCCGCAGCCGGTTGATGGGCGGGACCGGCCTCGGGTTGGCCATCGTCAAGCACCTGGCGCAGGCCATGCACGGCACCGTCGAGGTGACCAGCCAAGTGGACGTGGGGTCCACGTTCCGGGTGACGCTGCCGCGCACGGCGGGACCGGGGTGAGGCGGTCGCGCCTCACCCCGGACCTGTTATCGACCCGCTAGCGAACCGGTTGCGGGGGCAGCAACTGCCCCGGCGGCGGCAGCGCTCCGGCCGGGCCGCCCAGACCGCCGACGTTCAACCCGCGGCGGATCTCGCCGGTCGGGTCGAGCATCGAATCCCGCTCCCGCTGGAGCGGGAACGGCGGGTCGGGCGCGAAGTACGTCGGGTAGTGGTTCAGGTAGTGCGGCGACGGCAGCGTCATCCCGCCGGTGTACGTCTGGCACCCGCTCAGGCCGCCGACCGACACGGCAGCACCGGCCACGCACCGGAGCAGCCACCGATTCATCCTGGTCATGGCAGTTTCCCTCCGGCCGGCGATGCGGCCGACGTGCCTGTCTCGCGGTCCCGCGCCGACCCCGAACCCCCCGGAGTCGCACGGCCACCGCCAGACCACCCGTCGTCCGGGCAATGGCTGATGTCGTCTAGTGCCGGATGTATCGGTTCCCCGTGACAGCGGACTTCAGGGGATTTTGCCGAATTGACGATTCGGCCCGGTTGTGCGACAAGTGCCATCGGATTGCCGGGATGGGTGAGGACCGCCGGGCACTCGATTTTGGAATGCAACCTGCTAACACACTCAACAATCGCGGATTACGCCGTGCTTCGTGTCGGCGATCGCCGCGCGTCGCGGCAGCAAAGCCAGGAGCATGGGCAATGAACGGGCATTCCGCCTTGCTCTCGACGCAATCGCAGAGTCAGCGCCAGTCCTCGGGGCCGGGCCACTCCGTACCCCTGTTCGCCGGCTACGTCCCGCACCCGACCGCGTGGGACGAATTGTTCGCCCGCGACGGGTCGCCCCACGCTTACTGCAAAGTCCTGGCGGAGCGGCTCGGCCAGTTGCACGCCCCGGAGTTTCAGCTGAAGCGGGCCAGCGCCGACGTGGCGTTCGTGAATCAGGGGGTGACGTTCTCCGTATACTCCGACCGGCGGGGCGTGGAGAAGATCTTCCCGTTCGACCTGATCCCCCGCCCGGTGCCGGGCCGCGAGTGGGACCGCCTGGAAGCCGGGCTGACCCAGCGGCTGAAGGCGCTCAACCTGTTCCTGAACGACGTGTACCACGACCGGCGCATCCTCAAGGAAGGCGTCATCCCGGCGGACCTGGTGCTGGGGTCGAAGGGTTACCGCAAGGAGATGATCGGGTTCACCCCGCCGGCCGGCCAGTACATCCACATCTGCGGGACGGACCTGATCCGCGACGCCACCGGCGAGTTCGTCGTGCTGGAGGACAACGGCCGTACCCCGTCCGGCGTCAGTTACGTCCTGGAGAACCGCGCCGTCATGAAAAAGGTGTTCCCGCACCTGTTCCTCGACTGCAAGGTCCGCCGAGTGGAGGACTACCCACAGCGGCTGCGGCTGGCCCTGGAGAGCGTCGCCCCGGACGGCGCGGCCTGCCCGCCGAACCTGGTGATCCTGTCGCCGGGGCCGTACAACTCGGCGTACTTCGAGCACAGTTTCCTGGCCCGGCACATGGGCGTCGAGTTGGTGCTGGGACAAGACCTGTTCGTTCATGACGACGTGGTGTACCTGAAGACCACGCACGGGCCGGAACGGGTGGACGTCATCTACCGCCGGCTGGACGACGACTTCCTCGACCCGAAGGCGTTCCGCCCGGACAGCCTGCTGGGGGTGCCGGGGCTGTTCGCCGCGTACCGCGCCGGGAACGTGACGCTGGCCAACGCCGTCGGCACCGGGGTGGCGGACGACAAGGCGGTGTACCCGTATGTGGAGGACATGATCCGCTTCTACCTGACCGAGGAGCCGATCCTGAAGAACGTGCCGACGTACATCTGCGCCAAACCGGACGACCTGGCGTTCACCCTCGACCACCTCGACGAGTTGGTGGTGAAGGCGGTGAATGAGTCCGGCGGGTACGGGATGTTGATGGGGCCGCACAGCACGGCGGCCCAGCGGGACGAGTTCCGCGAGAAGGTGCGGCTGAACCCGCGGAACTACGTCGCCCAGCCGGTGGTGACGCTGTCCACCTGCCCGACCTGGACCGACGACGGCATGGCCCCCCGGCACGTGGACTTGCGGCCGTACATCGTCAGCGGGCGGACGACCTGGGTGTTGCCCGGCGGCCTCACCCGCACCGCCTTGACCAAAGGGTCGCTGGTCGTGAACAGCAGCCAGGGCGGCGGTAGCAAGGACACCTGGGTACTGGAGCAGTGATTTGGCAGGTCGGGTCGAGTCTTCGAGGCCCGACGCCGGCGCTTCGGTTCGCACGTCGGGCCTCGAAGATTCAACCCGACCTACAAGAGACACCCGACCCCATGATCTCCCGCGTCGCCGAACACTGTTACTGGCTGGCCCGCTACCTGGAACGCGCGGAGAACACCGCCCGCGTGTTGGAGGTGAATCAGACGCTGCTGCTCGACTTCCACGTGCCGATGGAACAGCAGTGGCGGCCGCTGCTCATCATCTCCGGCATCCACGAGGAGGACACGCCGACCACCGCCGAGGCGGTGCAGGAGTTCATGACGTGGGACGCGGATAACCCG
>JBBRUO010000365.1:0-6368 GCA_038247725.1 Gemmatales bacterium | reverse complement strand
GCCAGCGGGAAGTGAGGGGCATGAGTCCGTCCTCGCCGAAAGGGGATGAGCGGAAAGTGGTCGGCGCAATTGTACCCGTCGCGGAAGTGCGTGGCGAAGTGGCATTCGGCTTCAGACACGAACCCGCCAGCGATGTCGCATGGTTTGCCGTGGGGGCTGCGCCGCCGGGAGGGGAGTCTGGTTTTGTTAGCCCGCCGCGCCAGCAAGGGGCGTGTGGGGATGGCAGGCAAGCCACCCTCGGCCCCGACGGTGGTTGGCCCCTCGCTCGCGCTTCGGGCTAACAAGAAAAGACTCCCCTCCCCTCAGCGAGGGGAGGGGGAAGACCGGGCCGCTCACATCACTTCGCGTCGGCCAGCGGTTGCGTGACTGCCGCCGGCACCGCAACGGCCTTCCGCGCGGCATCCATCAGCGGTTGCGGGAAGAGACCGAGGGCCAGCGTCGCGGCGGCGCACGTGACGCCAGCGACCAGCGCCGGATACCCCCGCGCCGGCTCCGCCGGCTTCAGCGGTGACCGCAGGTACAGCACCCCGATCACCCGCAGGTAGTACACCGCCGCCACCGCCGCGTTCACCGCCCCCAGCACCACGATGACCCGGTACAGGTTCTTCATGGGGGTGGCGGTCGGGGCGCTGAACGCGTCGAAGAACAACTTGAACTTGCCGTAGAAACCGGCCGTCAGGGGCAGCCCGATCAGGCTGAAGAAGCAGACGGCGAGGGCGGCGGCGGCGACCGGGTGGGTGCGGCCGAGGCCGGCCAGGTCGTCCACCGTTTCGACCGGCTTGTCGCCAAACGCCAAGTGCGACAGGATGGCCACCGCGCCGACCGTCATCAGCCCGTAGGCGACGAGGTAGAACAGCAGGGAGTCCATCCCGGTGTTGATCGTCTGACCGGCCGCGGCGGTCCTGGCGTCCGGCACCGAGCAGGCGACCAGGATGCCGATGAGCATGTACCCGCCGTGGGCGATGCCGGAGTACGCGAGCAGCCGTTTCAGGTTGTCTTGCAGCAGGGCGAGCAGGTTGCCCAGGCACATGGTCACGGCGGCGATCACCCACAGCGTCAGCGGGATGAGCGTGTGGACGGTGTCGAACGGCAACTCCGCAATGGGGGTCTGGAACAGCCCGAGCAGCCGGCCGAGGGCGACGAACCCGGCCACTTTGGGGATGAACGCCAGTTGCCCGACCACCCCGGTCGGCGCGCCCTCGTACACGTCCGGCGCGTAGAAGTGGAACGGGACGGCGGCGAGGCGGAAGGCGAGGCCGGCGATCACCAGCACCATCGCCACCACCGCCATCGGGGACACCGTGCCACCCGACGCGGCGGCGGTCAGCGTCCGCGTGACGACCGGCAGGGTCAGGCTGCCGGTCAGCCCGTACAGGTAGCTGAACCCGAACAGCAGCACCGCCGACGACAGCACGCTGAGCATGAAGTACTTCATCGTCGCCTCCTGCCCCGCCGCCGTCCGGCTCGGCAGATACAGGAGGACGTAAGTCGGGATGCTAATCAATTCGAGGGCGAGGAACAGCGACACGAGGTCGTTGGCGCGGGCCACCAGCGACAGCCCGGCGGCCACCACCAGCAAGCACGCGAGGTACTCGCCGGCGGTCTCCTTCCGCGTGTCCGCCCAGCCGATGAACGCGAAGACGGCGGCACTGACGAGGGTCAGCCAGCGGACGAACTCGGCCATCCTCGACGGGTCGATGACGGCAATGGTCAACTGGTCGGCGGGGAGGGCCGGTTCGGGGAACACCACCGCGACGGCGGCCGCCCCACCGATGCCGAGCAGCGACACGACGAACGCCGAACTCCGCCCGACCCCGAAGGCGGCGAGCAGGAACAGCACGCAGGCCGTCCCCACGAGCGCGATTTCGGGCAGCACCAGCCGCACCGAGCCGGTCAGGAGGGTGACGTAATCGGCGTTGTCGAGCGGGTTCACGGGCGGGAATCCTGCATGGGATGCGTGGCGAAGTCGGTCGGGAACGAAGCCGCTGGGGGCCGTAACATCACGTTGCGGGGCGGGCCGGTCTCCCACCTCCCCTCGTTGAGGGGAGGTCGCCGAGTGGAACTCGGCGGGAGGGGAGAGTTCTTCCCCAACAGGCAGTTGACGACTCCCCTCCCGGCGGCTGCGTCGCCCACCTCCCCTCAACGAGGGGAGGTGTGTTGCATGCCCCGGACGGCACCCGCTGAGCTATCCGCAACGGGTGCGTGGATCAATCGGCGACCCTACTTTTCGTTCGTCATCGACTGTTCCAACTGGTACGACTGCGGGAACTGCCGTTCGCGGGCGGCATCCAGGCGGTGGAGCAGAATGGTCACGTCCCCGTCCACGCTGTCCAGCACCGGTTGCGGGTACAGGCCGAGGACGAGGCACAGCACGGCCGGCAGGCCGAACGCGGTCCACTCCTTGGCAGTCATGTCCGTCGGCTCGGTGTCCGGCGTCGGCGGCAGGCGGAGCGGGCCGAAGAACACCTTCCGCAGCATCGTGAACAGGTACCACGCCGACAGGAAGATGCCGGCGGCGGCGGTCACGGCCATGCCGTACCCCACGAGGTAGGTGTTCCCCGGCGTCATCACTGCGGCGATCAGCATCATTTCCGATACGAAGTTGTTCAACCCCGGCAGCCCGACGCTGGCCAGGGCGATGACGAACATGAAGAAAGCGTAGCGGGGGAACTTCCCGGTCAGTCCGCCGAACGCGGTGGCGTCGGTCGTCTTGAACCGGTCGGCCAGGAACGCCACCAGCGCGAACATGGCCCCGGCGGTGAGGCCGTGGTTGACCATGTGCAGGACCGACCCGGACAGCCCCTCGCGGTTCAGCGCGAACGTGCCCAGCACCAGCAGGCCGAGGTGCGACACGCTGCTGTACGCGGCCACCATCTTGATGTCCCGCTGAGCGAAGGCGCACAGGGCGGCGTACACGATGCCAACCGCGCCGAGGAAGCCGAACACCGGCAGGCCGTACACGATGGCGGCGTCCGGGCAGAGCGGCAGCACCACCCGCAGTAAGCCGAGGGTGCCCAACTTCGCCAGCAGCGCGGACATGAGCAGGGTGACGGCGGCCGGCGCTTCGGCGTAAGCGGCCGGCAGCCAGGTGTGGAACGGCACCAGCGGGATCTTCACCACGAACCCGGCGATGAGCGCGAAGAACAGCCACGCCTGCAACGACATGTGCCGGTCGTGGTCCGCAGCGGCCCGTTCGGCGGCGGCCTCGGACTCCGGCGTCGGCGCGGCCTTGGCCTTGTCGGCCGCCACCTTCGCCGCCTCGCGATGGGCCACCACCCACGTCTCGGAGGTTCGCATCAGGTGCGGGATGGAGAACGTCACCGGCCCGGCCTGGGGGAACGTCCCGTCCCGCCCGAAGGCGAACGCCACGTCGGTCGGGCCGACCATTTTCCCGGTGGTCGGTGATACCGGCGTCGGGTTGGTCAACACGAGGCCGATGATGCCGGTCAGCGTCAGCAACCCGCCGAGTAGGGTGTAGAGGAAGAACTTCCGCGCCGCGTCCCGCTTCCCCCCGCCGACGCCCCAGCCGCCGATCAGGAAGAAGGTCGGCACCAAGGTGAGTTCGAAGAACAGGTAGAAGAGGATGATGTCGAACGAGAGGAACGCCCCGGTGATGAACGCCTGGAGGACGAACAGCCAGGCGAAGTACGCGGCCGGTCGGTCGGCGGCCGATTTGCGAGACACCAGGATGGCGATGTATGTCATGACGCTCGTCAGCGCCAGCAGCCACAGGTTCAGCCCGTCCACCCCGACGAAGAACTGCACGGCCGGCGTCGGCAGGGGGTCGTCGGATTCCGGGGCGAGGGTGAACAGGTTCCAGGTGGTGGACCCCGACCGCGTCGGGCTGTCGGCGCTGCCGTCGCCGGGGACGTACAGCGGTTGGAAGCCGATCCGGCTGGCCGTGTCTTGCGCGCGGTCGGTCAACACGTTCGCCGCGCAGACGACGAGCAGGGCGGTCAGGCCCATGTGCAGCAAGGCCAGCGGCGGGGCGAGGCGGCCGGCGGCCCGGCCGGACACCGCCACCAGCACGGCGAAGCCGAGCGGCACGGCCAGCATCAGTAGCACGACCAGCGGGAGGAATTCGGGGAGGCGTTCCATGGAAACTTTGCGCGAGGGTTGGGGGCTAGCGGGCGGAGCGGACGAGGATGACGGTGAGGAACACCCCCAACCCGAGGACCATGCCGAGGGCGTAGAACTGGACCAGCCCGTTCTGCAACGGTCGCAGCACCGCCGCCCCGAACCGGGGGACGTAACTGAACAACCGGGCCAGGGCGTCCAGGAACGAGTCGAACTGGCGGCTGCCGACGGCCAGCCCCTCGGCCGGCTTCACCAGCGTCGCCCCGTACACCTCGTCCACGTACAGTTTGTTGGCGGACAGGGCATGAATTCCGGCGAACACCGGGGGCACCTTCTCCGGCCCGCCGCGACTGTAAATCGCCGCCGCCGCCAGGATCCCGACCCCGGCCAGCAACGCGCTCAGCCCGGCCACTTCCCAACTGAACGCATGGGAGGCCGGCAGCATGTTCGTGGTCTTCAGATAGATCGCGTCGGCCCGCGCGACCGACGGCGTGCGGTCCAGGAAGTGGCCGAACCCGTGCGTCAGTGGGTCCACTACTGCGCCGACGCCCAGAGCGAACACCGCCAGCACCACCAGCGGCACGGTCATCGCCTTCGGCGACTCGTGGGCGTGCCCGTGCGCCTCGTGCGGGATCTTCTCCGGCCCCCAGAAGGTCAGGAAGTACGCGCGGAACGTGTAGAAGGCGGTCATCAGCGCGGTGATCGCGGCCAGCACGAAGACGGCGTAGTAGACGTTGTGGTACTTCATCCGCGTCTCACCGGCGTCGCTCAGCACGTGCAGGATGTGGTCCTTCGACCAGAACCCGGACAGCAGCGGGAACCCGGCCAGCGCCAGCGCCCCGACGAGGAACGTGGCGTGCGTGACCGGCATCACCGTCCGCAGCCCGCCGAACTTCCGCATGTCGATGACGTTCCCCATCGCGTGCATCACCGACCCGCTGCCGAGGAACAACAGGGCCTTGAAGAAGGCGTGGGTGAACAGGTGGAAGATCGCGGCCATCACCGTGAACTTCGGCGACACCACCCCGCCGCAGCCGAGGGCCATGAACATGAACCCGAGCTGGCTGACGGTGGAGTACGCCAGCACCCGCTTCAGGTCGTACTGCGCGAGGGCGATGAACGCGGCGAGGAAGGCCGTCAGCCCGCCGATGACGGCGACGACCAGTTGCGCGTCCGGGGACAGCACGAACAGCGGGGCACAGCGGGCGAGGAGGTAGACGCCGGCCGTCACCATCGTCGCGGCGTGGATCAGCGCCGACACCGGCGTCGGCCCCTCCATCGCGTCCGGCAGCCAGGTGTACAGCGGCAGTTGGGCCGACTTGCCGACCGCCCCGCAGAACAGCAGCAGGCAGGCGGTGGTCATCTCGGCGGCGGGCGGCGGGTTGTTCCCGATCCGCTCGAACAGGACGCTCAGGTCGGTCGCGTACCCGCCCATCCGCCACAGCAGGAAGACGCCGAGGATCATCCCCACGTCGCCCAACCGCGTGACCAGGAACGCCTTCCGGGCGGCGGCGGCGGCGCTCGGCTTCGCGTAGTAGTAGCCGACGAGCAGGTAGCTACACAGGCCGACCCCTTCCCACCCGGCCACCAGCAGGAACAAGTTGTTCGCCAGCACCAGCAGGCACATGAAGAAGACGAACAGCCCCATCACCGCGAAGTACCGCGAGTAGCCGGCGTCGCCGTGCATGTACGACGCCGAGAACACCGCGATCCAGGTGGCGATGAACGTGACGGTGCAGAGCATCGTCAGCGACAGCGGGTCGAGCGTGAACGTGACGTTCGCCGTCAGGTGCCCCGCCGAGAACCACGTCCCCAGGTCGGCGGCGAACCGCAACTCGCCGTCGCCGTGGTAGACGCCGGTGAGGACGTACAGCGACAGCACCGACGCGGCGGCGAACGACAGCACGGCCGGCAGGTGGGCCAACTTCGGCACCTTCGCCAGCCCGCACACGCCGGACAACACCGCCCCCGCCAGCGGCAACACGAGAGCGATCAGCGCCAGCAACATCGGCGTACCAAGCTCAGGCACGGGTCGTCTCCTGGTGCGGGGCGGCGAACGAGGCGGGCAACCGCCCGGCGACCGGCAGTTTCGGCGGCTCCGCCTCGGCGGCCGGGATCGGTAGCGGGTCGGCGTCCACCGTCGGCGGCAGCCCGGCTTCGCGGACCCCCTGCCAGTCGGCCGAGTCGAGCGACTTGCCCCGCTTGTACAGCATCAGGAACAGGGCCAGCGCCAGCCCGGCCTCGCACGCGGCGACGGTGATGATGAACAGGCCGAACACCTGTCCGCTCAT
>JBBRUO010000364.1:0-6372 GCA_038247725.1 Gemmatales bacterium | reverse complement strand
CCCGTCTACCCCGGGGGGGGGGGGGGTTTTGGTCCCCGGGGGGGGCGGGCCCCCCGCCCCCCCCCCCCGGGGGGTGCGGGGCCCCCCCCCCCCTCCCAAAGAGCGAATCGCGGTGGCGGCTCGGCGGGAGCCTCGCCCTCCCAAAGAGTCGGAAGGAATCTCCCCTCCCGGCGGCTTCTCCGCCTCATGCGGCCGCGTCGGCGGTGGGGGCGAGCCGACGGGTGGCGGCGACGGCGGACGGCGCGTTCCGGGCCAGCGCCTCCTCGGTGTTGTGGTGGCTGAGGCGGACGGCCAGGGCCTGCTCGCACAGCAGCACGGCGATCAGGATCAGGAAGATCCACCCGGCCTCGGACAGGTCGGACTTCTTGTTCTGGAGGGCGTCGGTCCACCCGCCGTCGTCCGGCGAGTGGACGGTCAGGCCGGGCGCGTGCTGGGCCAGGTCGTCGGTGGTCACCCGCTTCAGGTCGCCCTCCCGGTTGTCCGGGTTGACGACGACGGTGCGGAACTCCGGCGACAGCTCGGCCGGCCGGTTCTCGCCGCCGGGCCGCGTCTGCACCAGCCCGAAGAAGTAGACGCCGGGCTTCGCCGTCTCGGTCTGCGTCACCGGCAGCAGGCCGTTCTCGGCGGCCAGCGGGTGGTCCTTGAAGTCGGCGAAGTCCACCTTCACCGCGTCGTTGTTCCGCACCCCCATTTTCGGGTACACGGTGACGAACGCCTTGCGGACCCGCGGCTCGTACCCGATGGGGACGGTCGGGCCGCCGGCCGGCAGGTCGAAGCGGATCGGCTGACCGGCCGCCACCTCGCCGCCGCCCCCGCCCCCGGACAGGTACGTCACCATCTCCTTGACGAGCGGGATGTAACTGTAGTTGGCCGGCTGCGACGACGGCCAGTCGGTCCAGGTGTCGTCGGCGGTCGTCAGCATCAGCGTCACCCGCCCGCGGCCGAACCGCTTGGCCAGGTACAGCGGGTCGCCGTACTTCACCCGGTCGCGGAGGCGGGTCGTCTCCCGCCGCAGGTCCGTCAACTTCGGGTGCGCCCAGAACTCGCGGAGGATGGCCTCGTCCGGGTCGCCCTCGCTGCGGCCGTCCACCAGCAGCCGGTCGAGCTGGATGGCCAGCCCGCCGAGGCCGGCTTCGAAGTCGAACAGCACCCGCTTCAGCCCGTCGAGGCCGTCTTCCACCGGCTTGCGGAACTTGGCCAACTCCGGGTCGGCGAGCAGGCCGTTCAACTTCTCCCGGATGGCGTTCACGGCGTCGGCGTACTCCTTGATCTCCCCCTCGTTCGGCATGCAGAACAGCTCGGTGACGGACTTGTCGTCCCGCCACGGGCCGTTCCGGTCCAGCTTGTAGTACTGCCGGATGGTGGCGAACTGCGAGTAGCGGACGATCTCCTCGTTCGCCTTGACCGGCTGCCCCCGCTCGTTCTGGTACAGGCCAGCGAGGGCCGGGTGGGTCCGCGCCGTCGGGTCGCGGAGGAGGAACTTCTGCTGCGTCAGCCCCTTGAACTGCATGGCGAACAGTTCCTCCTCGGTCGGCTTCGGGGTCGGGCCGTCCGGCAGGGCTACGGGGAAGAACCCGGTGCCGTCCTTGTACAGCAGCTTGTTGTACTCTTGCGGTCGCACGTCCGGGCCGAGGAAGACGCCGCACCCGCCGCCGTTCTTGACGAACGCCTCGACGTTCGCGGCCGCCTCGTCGGACAGGGCCGGCACGTCCAGCAGCAGCAGCAGCGAGTACTTGGTCAAGTCCGCCCGCTCCAGCCCGGTCGGGGTGGTCTCGGTGACGGCGAACCCGCTGCCGCCGGTGGTGGCGTTGGCGAAGTACTGCTTCATGTAGATGAAGTGGCCGTCCGCCTTGTCGCCGGGGCGGGCGTCGGCCTTGGCCCCGTCCACCACCAGCACCGGCAGTTTCTCCCGCACCTCGACGACGGTGTGCCGCACGTTGTCGGCCGGGATGCCGCCGCGTTCCGGGGTGTCGAGCGACGCGGTGACGATGCTGAACCGGCGGAACAGCCCCTCCACGTCCTTGTCGGTGCCGGTGAACACGGCGTCCGGGGACGGGAGCAACCGGGGGTCGGTGCCGATCTCGTCGAAGCTGAGTTCGAACCGCTCCTGCGACACCTGACCGGGGGCCAGGGTGCCGAACTGTTTGGACAGGCCCTTGTTGTCGTCCCCGTTCACCTTGATGGCGAAGCGGGCGTTCTCCACCGGGGCGACGCCGTAGTTCTTCACCTTCAGGGTGAATTCGATGGCCTCCCCGCGGGCGACCACCGGTTTGATCGGCGACAGGTCCACGATGCCGATGTTGTCGTTCCCCCGCGGGGCGCGGAGTTCGGGTCGCCGGTACGGGTCGCCGACCACGTCGATCAGGTGGACCAGCACGCCGGCTTTTTTCAGCTCGTCCAGTTCCCGTTTCACCGCCTCGCCCTGTTCGGCCCAGTCGTTGGCCCGCAGGTCGGAGACGAAGTACAGCACCTGGGCCTTGTCCGGCCCGGCCTGCTTCTGGAGGGTTTCTTTGGCCGACCGCAGCACGGCGGCGAGGTCGGTGCGGACGGGACTGGGGGCGAGGCTCTTGAGGTAGGTGCTCAGGTTCGACCCGGCGTCCCCGCCCTCGGCGGTGCCGACCCGGCCGAACGGCCGCGACTCACCCGGCCGGGAGGCGACGGCCACGTCCAGGAACTGGGCGGTGGGGGCCTTGGCGACGGCGTTGACGATCTGCTCGGTGACCACCTTGCGGGCCTGTTCCAGGCCGTCCACCTCCGGCTGGTCGGCGGCCGGCTTCCACTTGTCGGCCATGCTCGGGCTGTCGTCGATGACCACCAGATGCTGGGTGGCGCGGTTGTCGCGGCCGGCCAGTTCGAACCCGCTGAACCGGGCGATGAGCAGGCCGACCAGGAGCATCAGCAGGATGCGGAGGATCAGGAGCAGCAACTGCTCCACGATCATCTTCCGCTTCATCTTCTTCTGCGCCTTCAGCAGGAACTCCATCGCCGCCCAGCGGATCCGCTTGAACCGCATCCGGTTGATCAGGTGGATGACGATCGGCGCGGACACCAGCAGACCGCCGGCGAGGGCGGCCCACTTGAGGCCGAAGGCGGACGAGAAGAACCCGGACAGCGACTCGAACATTGCGCAAGACCTCGGTGCGTTCGCTGGTTCCCCTCTCCCGCCAGGGGAGAGGGGGACAAAACCGTCACCGCGCCGGGCTGCTGGCCCGGTCGGACATGCGGCGGAACAGGAACCGCGACAACACCGCGTCCAGGTAGTCGCTGGTGCGGATCAGGTTGTAATCGACGCCCATGCGGGTACACCCGCGGCGGACCTCGACGAGGTATTCCTCGAGCGCCGCCAGGTACCCGTCCCGCAGCGCCTTCGGGTCGCAGAACAGGTGCGGCTGCTCTTCCAGCCCCTCGAACTTGGTCATGCCGGCGAACGGGAACGTCAACTCGTCGTCGTCCAGGATGTGGAACACCACCACGTCCTGCTTCCGGTGGCGGAGCATCTCCAGCCCCTTGAAGATCGGCTCGCGGTCGGTGAGCAGGTCCGAGAACAGGCAGACGATGCCCCGACTGGGGGCCGTCTCGGCCACCTGCCGGAGGGACTTGAACACGTCCGTCTTCCCCTCCGGCCGGGTCAGGTCGAGGGTCTTGACGATGGCGTCCAGGTGCCGCTGCGAGCTTTTCGACGGCAGCGCCTGCCGCACGTCGAACCCGAAGCTGCTCAGCGCGGCCGAGTCCTGCTGCTTGACGATCAGGTAACCCAGGCACGCGGCGGCGGTGCAGGCGTACTCGTACTTGTTCATCGCCCCCCGGCCGTACAGCATGGACTCGCTGGTGTCCACCACCAGGCTGCACCGCAGGTTCGTCTCCGCCTCGTACTGCTTGATGTAGAACTTGTTCGTCTTCGACCACACCTTCCAGTCGAGGTGCCGGATGTCGTCGCCGGGGACGTACTCGCGGTGCTGCACGAACTCGACCGACTGGCCGAAGAACGGGCTTTTGTGCTGGCCGGAGATGAACCCCTCCACCACCTGCCGGGCGCGGAGGTCGAGGCGGCTGATCTGGGCGATCGTCGTCGGGTGCAGGAAGCGCCGCGGGTCGGAGTCAACGTCGGTGGGCATGGTGGTCGGGGTGTGAGTGTTTGGCGAGCCGTGTCTCTTCGCCGCGAGTTCACGTGCGGCGACCGTCGCCCGCTCGTGAACTCGCGGCGAAGATGACGCGGCAGTTACGAGAAGATCTTCTTGAACCGCTCGTCTTTCTCCAACTCGCCCTCGCGGCTGGGGGTCTCGCGGAGGATCTGCTTCACCACGATGTCGGTGGTGACGCCCTCGGAGGCGGCGGTGAAGTTGGTCAGGATGCGGTGCCGCAGGACCGGCAGGGCGATGGCCTGCACGTCCTCGACGCTCACGTGCTGGCGGCCGTACAGCAGCGCCCGCCCCTTCGCCCCGAGGATCAGGTTCTGCACGGCGCGGGGGCCGGCCCCCCAGCTCAGCCAGTCCTTGATGAACTTCGGGCAGCCCGGCTGGGTGATGCGGGTCTGGCGGACCAGCGCCAGGGTGTACTTGATGACGTGGTCCGTCACCGGCACCTTGCGGACCAGATGCTGCAGCTCCAGGATCTGCTCCCCGGACAGCACGGCGGTCGGCTCCTCGAACGTGGTGCCGGTGGTCCGCCGGGCGATCTCGAACTCCTCGTCGAACGTCGGGTAGTTGACGAACACCTTGAACATGAACCGGTCTTGCTGGGCTTCCGGCAGCGGGTACGTCCCTTCCTGCTCGATCGGGTTCTGGGTGGCCAACACGAAGAATGGGTTGCCCAGTTTGTGCCGGGTGCGGCCGATGGTGACTTGCCGCTCCTGCATGGCCTCGAGCAGCGCCGCCTGCGTCTTGGGCGGGGTCCGGTTGATCTCGTCGGCCAGCACCACGTTGGCGAACAGCGGGCCGTTCAGGAAGCGGAATTCCCGCGCCCCGGTGGTGCGGTTCTCCTCGATCACGTCGGTGCCGGTGATGTCCGACGGCATCAGGTCGGGGGTGAACTGGATGCGGCTGAAGTCGAGCGACAGGCACTTGGCCAGCGTGCTGATCATCAACGTCTTGGCCAACCCCGGCACCCCTTCCAACATGCAGTGGCCGCGGGCGAACATGGCGATCATCAGCTCTTCGATGACCTGATCCTGCCCGACGATGACGCGGGACAGTTGCTTCTTGATCTCCTTAAAGGCGGAGGTCAGGCGGGTGGCCGCGTCCAGGTCGGAGGACGAGAGCTGTTCGCCCTCGCTCGCGCGGTGGGCTTGGAGGGAATCGCTCATTGCGGGACTCGGTGGGTGGTCTTTTGAGGGAATGGTCGGGGTGGCGGGTGGGGACTGTATTCGAGCGGGCGAGGCGCCGGCCGAGCCGCTTTGCTGACGGCTCGGCCGGAGCCTCGCCCTCCCAATATGGGTCAGCGGTGGTACATGGGCAGCAGGCCCTTCTCCAGTTGAAGCAGAGTCAGGTTGAACGAGGTGACGATGATGCCGTTGCCGTCGAACCCGCCGGTCCACCCGCCGTCGCCGCCCTGGCGGCCCTTGATGTACGAGTACAGGTTGTCGCGGTACTTGGACCACGTCATCCAGTTCTCCGGCTTCTCGTTCGGGAACAGTTTGCCGTACCGGTCGTCGCCGAGGGAGAACACCACCTGGGCAAAGTAGTACGTCTGGTAGTCGTCGTGCCCGCCGCTGGCCCCGTGCCGGCCGCCGTTCCACATGGACTCCTGGCAGAACTTGATCCACATCTTGGCGTACTTGTCGTCGTAGTTGCCGGCGCTGAACGCGCACGCGGCGGCGGCGGCGGTGATGGGCGGCCGCTCGGCCCCGGCGGCGGGCGCCTGCCCGCCCGGCCCCAGGTTGTAGATCAGCCCGCCCCGCGGGGTGGTGCACTTCCGGAGGTACTCGGTGGCGTTGTCGATGACGCCCTTGGGCACGGCGATGCCGGCGTTGCGGGCGGCGCGGAGGGCTTGCAGTTGGGTGACGGTGGTGGACCCCTCGTCAAACTGGTTGCCGTCGGCCGCGCTGACGTACCCCCACCCGCCCTGCTTGGTCTGCGCCTTGCCGCAGAAATCGACCGCCCGTTGCAGCAGGTCTTCCAACTTCTTCCGTTGGGTCTTGTCCTCCTCTTCGCCGTAGGCGCAGGCGAGGAACATCAACCCGTACCCGTGGCCGTAGGTGTAGCGGCCGGCCTCGGTCGGGCTGTTCGGGTTGCCGAGCAGGCCGTTCCGTTGGCTGTTCTTCTGGAACCAGTCCACCGCCTTCACCAGGTTGTCCGAGTACTTGCCTTCGCGGAGGGTGCTCCCTTCCATCAGCATGGCCATGCCGGCGAGGGCGGTGCAGACGGTCGGGTACTG
>JBBRUO010000363.1:0-6374 GCA_038247725.1 Gemmatales bacterium | reverse complement strand
CGACCTCCCCTCAGCGAGGGGAGGTGTTCCAACCCGCCTCGGTCGGTGAACACACCGCATCCGTCCATTCAAACGAATCCCCCTCACCCCTCTCCCCTCTCCCTCGGGGGAGAGGGGGACAAAACCCATCCGTCTTCGTCACCGGCCATCAGCCGGAACTCTTCCACCCCGGCGTGTGGGCGAAGAACTTCGCGCTGAACGGCCTCGCTCGCCGGCTGAACGCGGTCCCGTTCAACCTCATCGTCGATAACGACACGATGAAGTCGGCGTCTATCCTCGCGCCGGTTTGGGACGCCGACCCGACCGAGGTGCGACTGGAGAAACAGCCGTTCGATGAGTTCGCCGGCGAAGTGCCGTGGGAGTTGTCCAAATGGTCGGCCGAGTTCTCCGCCCGGCGCATCGAGACCGAGCGCCGTTGGGGGTGCGAGAACCGCGAACTCACTGTCAGTGCCCTGTCACGGTCTTCCGCGTTCCGCCGCTTCGCTTCGCATATCACTGCGAATCTGCCGCGATTCCGCGATTCGTACAACCGGGCCGTGGGTGAGTACCGCGTCGCGCACGGCATCAAAAGCCGGTCGCACCCGGTGCCGGACCTCGGCGAGAATGAACTCCCATTCTGGGAGTTCACGGACACCGGCCGCGTTCGCGCCACGCCCGCCACGCCGCCCGACCGTCTCCGGCCCCGTGCGCTGACGCTGACACTGTTCGTGCGGTTGTGCCTCGCCGACTGGTTCATTCATGGCATCGGCGGCGGCAAGTACGACGAGGTGACGGACGCCATCATCCGCGACTTCTTCAGCCTCGAACCGCCGGCATTCCAGGTGGTGACGGGCACGCTTCACTTGCCCTCGCGGGTGTTCCCAACAACTCCGGAGGCCGTTGCCGGGTTGGAAGTCAAGCTCCGCCGGCTGCACTGGAACCCGGAAGGGTTCCTCCCGCCCGGTCACCCGGCACGGGTCGAGAAAGCGGCACTCGCGGCGAGCAAACCGAACGGCCGTGCGGCCGTTCGTGCCTGGTACGCCCGCATCCGCGAGTTGACCGACGACATGCGGGCCGCAGTCGCAAACCCACTCGCCGAAACCGAACGAGAGTTGGCGACCGCCCGCACCGAAGTCGCGGCGAACGCGATTCTCCGCCGGCGAGATGTCGCCTGGGTGCTGTACCCGGAGGACACACTGCGAGCGTTCCTCCAACAGTTCCTCGATGTCTGAACGTGATCGCGAACGGCCCCTCGCCAGCGGGCCGGGCGGTTCGTTCAAAGATTGCGGACTTCCCCTTGAATTGGTCCGCCTATGCGATAACGTATCCGGGAACTGAAACGCGGGTGTAACTCAGTGGTAGAGTACCTCGTTGCCAACGAGGTTGTCGTGGGTTCAAGTCCCATCACCCGCTCTCCGTCCGAATCCCGCGAGCCGTGACGGCCGCGGCCGGATGCCGAAATCCGGCGGATGTCAGCCGGGAAGTCATCGGGAACCGGCGAGGTGACTCACCTTGCCGTCCCCCGGTCGCCTCCCGGCTGATTTGTTTTCCCGGCCGCTTCCCCGGTCCGTGGCATGGAGTGAATCGCGATGGCGACCGAAGACGACACCCCCGCCGTGACCGACACCGACGCCGCCACGGGGACGGACGCGGCCACCGCCGTGGCCGACGCCCCGGAAACGCCCGCTGAGCCGGAGAAGTTGGCCCAGACGGTCGAAATCTCCGACGTGGGGCCGTGCAAGAAGCATGTCAAGGTGACGGTGGATCGCGCCGCCATCAACACTCGGTTCGCCGAGAAGTACGACCGACTCATGGTCGAGCACCCGACGCACATCCCCGGCTTCCGCCCCGGCAAGGCCCCTAAAGCGGTCGTGCAGAAGAAGTTCGTTAAGGAAGTGACGGCCGAGGTTCGCCAGGAAGTGTTGATGGCCAGCCTGGAACAGTTGGCCGACGAGGCCAACCTGTCCCCGCTGTCCCCGCCCGACCTGGACCCGTCCAAGGTGCTCATCCCCGAGGACCAGGAAACCCCGCTGGTGTACGAGTTCGATATCGAGGTTCGCCCCGAGTTCGACTTGCCGGATTACAAGGGCATCAAGATCCGCCGGCCGACGTACACCTTCAGCGATACCGACGTGGCCAAGGAGAAG
Organism: Gemmatales bacterium; assembly: GCA_038247725.1. Taxonomy (GTDB): domain Bacteria; phylum Planctomycetota; class Planctomycetia; order Gemmatales; family Gemmataceae; genus JALHQU01. The sequence goes on along the minus strand of JBBRUO010000363.1, from coordinate 4,248 downwards.
CGCCGCATCCTGGAGCCGATGGGCACCATCGTGCCCAAGGATCCGGCCGACGGCTCCGCCGTCGTCGCCCTCGACGACGTCATCACCGCCAACTTGACCATCAAAGACGGCGACGCTGAACTGAACAAAGTGAATGAGGTCCAACTGAAGGTCGAGAAGAGGTTGGCCCTCGATGACGGCATCGCCGAGGAGTTCGGCTCGGTCCTCGTCGGGGCGAAGGCCGGCGACGTGCGGACGGTGAGCATCGCCCTGCGTCAGGATTTGGCGAACGACGCCCTCCGTGGCAAATCCGTTCAGGCGGTGTTCGACATCCAGGACGTGAAGGTCATCCGCCAGCCGGAACTGACCCCCGACCTGCTTGAGCGGCTGGGCGTGAACAACGCCGACCAGCTCGACGAGATGATCCGCGTCCGCCTGGAGCGGTATCTGGAATACGTCCAGCGGCAGACGGCTCGGTCGCAAGTGCTGGAGAAACTGGCCGCCGGCGGGAACTGGGAGTTGCCGCAGGACCTGCTGAAGAAGCAGGCCCGCCGCACCCTACAGCGCCGCGTCATGGAGATGCGGTCGTCCGGCATGACCGAGGACCAGATCCAGTCCCGCGAGCGGACCCTGGTGCAGGACGCCATGCGGAGCACCGCCGCCGCCCTGAAAGAGACGTTCGTTCTCCAGAAGATCGCCGAGACCGAGAAACTGGAGATCGAGGACCCGGACATCGAGGCGGAGATCGACGCCATCGCCGAGCGGACGGACGAAAGCCCTCGCAAGGTCCGCGCGCGGCTCGAGCGGGACGACCTGATGGAAACGCTGGCCAGCGAACTGCTCGAGCGGAAGGCACTCGACCTCGTGCTGCAAGCGGCCGAGTACGACGACTACCCGTTCAACCCGATGGAGCAGGAAGAGCAGGGGATGAGCACGGTGAACGCCGCCGCCGCCCCGGCGTAACCCAGCCGCACACCGGCTCGGAGGCCGTGTCGCACGAGAAGAGTGCCGTCCGCTTTCTTCTCGTGTGTCACCGGCCTCCGGGCCGGTGCCGTTGATTCGCGACACCGGCCCTTGGCCGGTGTTTTTCGTTCCGCGACCGTCCAACCGTTGACCCCCTCCGTACAGTAAACTGATACGACCCACAACCGAGACTTCCCAACATGTTCTTCCCGCCGACCGACCCAATGGCCGCCGCCATGCCCCGCGGCCCGGTGGACCCGATGGCCTCCCGCGAGTACACCCGCCAGCGGCAGATGGGGTTGGCCGACCTGCTGCTGGAAAACCGCATCCTGTTCATCGGCAGCACCCCGGAGACCGGCGGCAGCGGCGTCATCACCGACTTCCTGGCGAACATCACCATCCAGCGGCTGCTGTGGCTGGTGACGGACAAGAAGTCGGCCGACATCCACCTGTACATCAACAGCCCCGGTGGCAGCGTGTCCGCCACGCTGGCCATCTACGACGCCATGCAGTTCGTGGACTGCCCGATCCACACGTACTGCATGGGCATCGCCGCCAGTGGGGCGGCCGTGCTGCTGGCCGCCGGCGGCAAGGGCAAGCGATACTGCCTGCCGAACAGCAAGGTGATGATCCACCAGCCCTACGGGCAGGTCGGCGGGCAGGTGTCGGACATCGAGATCCAGGCGGTCGAAATCCTGAAGGAGCGGGACCGGCTGAACCAGATCTTGGCTCTGCACACCGGCCAGCCGATCGAGGTGATCGCCAAGGAGACCGACCGCGACCGCTACTTCCACGCCGAGGACGCCAAGGCGTTCGGCATCGTGGACCAGGTGCTGACCAAGCCTACGCCGGAGCAGAAGAAGCCGACCGTCGCGTGACTGTTAGGGTGGCCGACTCTCTCCGAGAGTCGGTTGTGAAGAGATGTCGCTCTCGGAGAGAGCGACCCACCCTAGCGGCCGTCCCCCGCACAACCGCTACAGTCCCGGCCCCGGTTCCGCCTCCGGCCGGCACATTCCCTGACACGCTGGCCCGCCGCCCGCCGATAGGTTCGAGGCGGCGGTGCCCTCACCGAGGATGCCCTCATGCCGATTCCGATGGTCGTGGAGACGAAAGGCCGCGACCCGTACATGTACGACATCTACAGCCGGTTGCTGAAGGACCGCATCATCTTCCTCCAAGGGGTGGTGCGGGACGAAATGGCCAACGCCATCGTGGCCCAGATGCTGTTCCTCCAGTTCGAGGACCCGAAGGCCGACATTCACCTGTACATCAACAGCCCCGGCGGCAGCGTGACGGCGGGCATGGCGATCTACGACACCATGCAGTTCGTGACGTGCCCGGTCGCCACGTATTGCATCGGGTTGGCCGCCAGCATGGGGGCGATGTTGCTCACCGCCGGCGAGACCGGCAAGCGGTTCGCCCTGCCGAACGCCGAGATCATGATCCACCAGCCGCTCGGCGGGTACGAAGGGACGGCGGTGGACATCGACATCCACGTGAAGAACATTCGCCGGATGAAGGCGCAACTGAACGGCCTGCTGAAGAAGCACACCGGCAAGACCCTGGAGCAGGTGGAGAAGGACACGGATCGGGACAACTTCATGTCCGCCGCCGAGGCCCGCGACTACGGGCTGATCGACGGCGTTCTGGAACGGATGCCGGACACGATGGCTCGCCCGAAAGTGGAGAGCTAACGGCCGGCACGCAGGGGCCAGGATGACCCGCGACACCCACCAATCCGACCCGACCCGCCGCCGCGACCTCCGCGCGAGGCGAGTCGCGTGCGGAGGTGAGTATTACGTAGTAGCCCTCACCCGGTTGCTGCGCAACCGACCTCTCCCCAGCGGGGAGAGGTGTTGTGTCGTTGCGGGATCGAATCGGTTTGGGGTTGTCCACGGAAACGCCCCACCTCTCCCCGCTGGGGAGAGGTCGAACGCGGTGCGAAGCACCCATTCGGGTGCGGGATTTTCGTATCGCTTTTTCTTCCGACTCTTCACCGTCTCCCTCCTCGCCTTCTTTGCCACCGGTTGCCGGCAGATCGGAAACCTCACCGGCAAGCAGGAAACGCCCGACCTGCTCGAAGCCGAACTCCGCACCCGCGAGCGCGAGTTGCAAGAGGCGCGCGCGGAAATCCAACACCTCCGGCAACTGAACGGCGGCCTTCACCCTGGCGACCTCGGTGGCGACTGTCCGCCACCGCCGGGCGTCCATTCGTCCGCCCCGCACGGCGTGAAGACCACCGGCGGCATCCCGTTGCGAAGCGTGTTGCTCGGCAACGGGACCGGCGGTCTGGACGAAGACGGCCGCCCCGGTGACGAGGGGCTGATGGTGGTGCTGGTACCAAAGGACGACGACGGCACCCCGGTGAAGGTGCCCGGAGGGGTCCAGATCTCGGCGTTCGAGATCAGCCACGAGGGGCTGAAATCGCCCATCGGCCGCTGGCGGATCACCCCGGAACAGTTGAAGAAGACGTGGAAGTCGTCGCTGCTGTCGAGCGGCTACTTCGTCCCGCTCCAGTGGGACAAGCCGCCGGGCACCGACCGCATCCGCATCGCGATCCGGTTCGAGACGGGCGAAGGCAAGGCGTTCGAAGCGGACAAGGATGTCAACGTGAAACCGCTCCGCGGCGTCGCGCCCCGGCCGGCCGAGCCGCCGTTCGCTGGTGACGAGCTGCCGCCGCCGAGCGTGATCATCCCACCGGGCGCGATGCTACCCGGCCCGATCCTGGCCCCGGACGTCGATGTGCTCCCGCCGCCGGCGTTCCCCACCTCCGAACCCGCTGCCATCCTGCGGCCCTCAGTGCCGAAGTGACAGCCACACGCGGGTCGATCCGTAGCCTACCACCGTCCGGTATGCCATCCGGCCGCCGGAGTCCCATTATGAGGAATTCACATGAAACGGTACTGGGGTTGGGCGATGGCCGTGCTGGTCGCGGTCGCCGGTGACGCGGTCGCCGCGGACGAGAAGCCGCGGACGTGGACGGGGTCGGTCGCGGACACCGCGTTGAAAGCCGACGGCCCGCCGGTCATCGTCACCGAAGCGGCCTTCAAGAAGATGTTCGAGAGCTGGAAGTTCGAGAAGGAATTGCCGAAGGTGGACTTCGAGAAGAACCTGGTGGTGGTCGCCACGACGGTCGGGAGCAAGATCGGCGGCAAACCGGTGCTAAAGGACGGGAACCTGACGTTCCCGGCGTTCAGCACCCGCGACATCCGCCCCGGCTTCCGCTACCTGATCGCCGTCTTCCCGAAAGACGGGGTGAAAACGTTCGACGGCAAGGACCTGCCGAAGGAGTGACCCCCTTACCGG
>JBBRUO010000362.1:0-6378 GCA_038247725.1 Gemmatales bacterium | reverse complement strand
CCAGTGTCGCGCCAAGCAGGCTGTCACCCCGCAAGTAATCGAAGGCCGGTAGCCCGCGCAGCCCGATGTAGCGGTAGCGGAACGTCATCACGGGGCCGCCATCGTCAGGTGGATCGTCGATGGCGCGCACGCCGAGGCCGTCCAAGCCGACTTTGAGGAACAGCACCAACGGCAGGACCGGCTTTTGCCGCGTGCGGCGCAGGTGGAAGTAGTACGCCGGCAGGCGGCGCTCGATGTCCGTCACCGAATCGGCCGACTCGATCTCGACGTGAACCAGCGCCAAGACCGAATCGCCAGCCGCGTTTCGCTTGGGCAACTCGGCCACGAGGTCCAGCACGTGGCGGGGGCCGTCCGGCGGGTCGGCGAACACTTCCGGGTTCAACCACGTGACGGCGGGCAGGTCGTATTTCACCGCCTGCGCCGGGAAGAACAGCGTCAAGAGCTCCGGAAAGAACTCGCGGATGACCGACTTGAACAGTTGGTCGTGATCGATCGGTTCGGCGGCGGGTGTCGTACTCACAGCGTCACCACGCTCCGCTCGCGGATCGACTTCTCGGCGGCCTCGATCATCTTCTGCGCGGTGATCGCGTCCGCCATCGTGCTGAGCGGTTGTCCGCCGAGCCGCAGGCAATCGACGAGCAAGTGCTTGACCTCGTTCATCACGCTGCCCTGATAGGCCGTATAAGTCTGGCTGTGGACGAGGCCGGGCTTGATCTCGACGTGGTCGCGGTAGCTGTACCGGGTGCTGCCGGCGGTGCCGATCACCTTCACCATCACCGTCCACGGGTCGGCCGCGTGGTCGTCGGCGGCGAAGCTGGCGCAGAAGTGGGCGAGCGCGCCGTTGCCCAGCCGCATCTGCACCATGGCGATGTCCTCCTCCGTGTACTCCTGGTAATGCAGCGTCGCCTTCATCGCGCACAGTTCGACCGGCGCGCCGACCAGATAGAGCAAGATGTACGAGTGGTGGGTGAGGATCTGACGGACGACGCCGGGGTACCGCTTGGCCACCTCTTCCGGGTGGTGGATGTTATACATCACATAGGCCGACACGATCTTGCCCAGGTCGCCGCCGTCCACGAGGTCGCGGGTGCGGATCATGCCACTTTCGTAGATGTAGTTGTGCCCCGGCATGCAGATGAGGCCCTTGGCGTCGGCCGTTGACTTCATCTGTTGAATCTCGTCCACGCTCATCCCGACCGGCTTCTCCACCAGCACATGCTTGCCGGCGTTCAGCGCCAGTTGCGTGTATTCCAGGTGGGTTTCCAGGTTCGTCAGTACGAACACGACGTCGATGGCCGGGTCGTTGACCAACTCGGCCGGGCTGGCGTAAGTGCGGCAGCCGAACTGCTTGGCGCGCTCGGACGCGCGGTCCTGGCCGCGGTTCCACAGCCCGACCAACGTCGCGCCGGGCACCTTCTGAACGGCCTTCGCGTGGAGGATGGCGATGTCGCCGGCCCCGATGAACCCGACCCCGATGGTGTCCTTGGTGAGCTTGGCCACGGTCGTCTCCGAGAGGGGGGATAGCGGGGCGTTGTAGCCGGGCGAGGGGCCGGAAGCAAGCGACCCGCCATGCCCACTGGGCTGTTCAGCGGTTGAAGTTGGGCAAGAGGTTGAACCACCAAGGGCACGAAGGGAAGACACGTGAGGGATTCCCTGCTTCTCCTTCGTGCCCTTCGTGTCCTTGGTGGTGAAAAACCTCTTCCCATCTTCTTTCTCTGAGCAGCCCTGCCGGAATCGCAATGCCCGTTGACCCGGTGCCGTCCGGGTGCATACACTAATCCTCACTCTTTCGACCCCCACGGGACGCCGCCATGAGCCTCGGAGATGTGGAACGCGAAGATGAGGGGGCCGGGGTCGGATTCGAAACCGCCCGCGGCCGCGACTGGCCGAGCGTCCGTCAATTCAACGTGTTCCTGGCCAACCGCATGGGCGCGCTGTTGGCGCTCGTGCGGCGGTTCGAGACGACGGACGTCAAGGTCGTGTCGCTGACCGTCATCGAGACGGCCGACTGCGCCATCATCCGCATGGTGCCGAGTGACTACGAACGGGCGTTCGAGATCCTCACCGCCGGCAAGCTGCCGTTCACCGAGTCCGATCTGCTGGTGGTGAAGATTCCGGACAACGACCAGCCGCTACTCACCCTGACGAAGTGCCTGCTGGGGGGCGAGATCAACATCCACTACATGTACCCGCTGCTCATCGGCGTCGGCCCCATGGGGAACACGGCGGTGGCGCTGTACGTGGACGACTTCGAGAACGCCGCCACCATCTTGCACGCCCAGGGGTTCACCCTGTTTACCGAAGCCGACTTGCAGGATTGAAAGAATGGGCCGGCCGCACGCGCCCGGCGACGACAAGTAACTTGTCGTCGCCGGGAGCGTGCGACCGGCACCGGCGGGTTCGTCAGTCCACGATGCCGTCCTCGTCGCACTCGGACACGGCCTTGGGCACCAGCATGAGGAACACGCGGGTGGCCTGGACGATGTGCTTCTTCGACACCCCGCCCTTGAGCACCAGGCAGTAGTCGAACCACAGGTCGCCGTCGTCGTCGATACCGGCGCGGATCAGCACGTACTGCTCGTTGATGCGGTTGACCAACTCCAGCCGGTCGATCCGCTGGGCCTCTTCCTTGACGCCGTAGTAGGCGATGAGCTGGACCCGCTCCTTCGACTCGGACAGGGTGCAGCGGGCGACCACGTCTTCCTTGATGCGGATGAACCGCTTCTCCTCATCCAGCGACACCTCCATCATGGCGGCGTCGAACACGTCGCGGATGAGTTCCAGCGAGACGTTGTCCGGGCTGACAAAGTCCGTCGAGGAGCCACGGGGTTGGTCCCCCTCCAGCACCGCCTGGAGCGCCGTCGTCACCCCCGGCACGAACTCGGTCGCCCCGCCCGCGCCGCCGGGCAGGTGCGTCACCACGTCGGTCAGGGCGGCGGTGAAGGCGTCCAACTTTTGGGTCTGTTCGGGAGTCATTGTGTCCGGTCTCCGAGACGGTGAAGTGGTTCTTGGGGAGCGGGTTTCTTGACGCTCCCCTGTGCCCACATACTATGACTTCGACCTAGGTTGCGTGACCTCGACGGGTTTGTCGAGGTTTGTTTTTCGGGAACTTCGTGAAATTTCTCACAAGCTCCCCCGCTTCGGTTGACCCGCCCCCGGCGGAAAGGCGTCGCCCGATGGCCACACCCGTTCCCGTCCTGACGCCCGCCGGCCTCGAACCGGCGTTCGACCTGGTCGCTTACCTGCCGGTGCTGATCTTCGCCGGCATCGTGACCGTGATGGCCCTCGGCACGCTGTCGCTGGTCCACCTGCCGTTCGTTAAGCCGAACAAGCCGACTGCGGTCAAGCTGATGACCTATGAATCGGGCATGGACCCGGTCGGCTCCGCCCGGATGCAGTTCGACATCCGTTTCCACCTGATCGCTATCCTGTTTTTAGTGTTCGACGTGGAACTACTGTTCCTGTACCCGTGGGCGGTCCTGGCCTTCGCCGACGGCGGCAGCCCGTTCTGGAAGGACACGTTCGGGGTGATCGTGTTCATCGAAATACTCATCTTCCTGGCCACGCTGGGCATCGCCTACGCCTACGCCTGGAAGAAGGGGGTGTTCCAATGGCGGTGAAGCCGAACGACAACTTTTTCGTGAGTAAACTGGACGTGCTGGCCTCGTGGGTGCGGAAGCACTCGCTGTGGCCGATGCCGTTCGCCACCGCCTGCTGCGGCATCGAACTGATGGCCACCGCTAGTAGCCGGTACGACATCGCCCGGTTCGGCAGTGAAGCCATGCGGTTCACCCCCCGCCAGTGCGATGTGATGATCGTCGCCGGCCGGGTCGTGATGAAGATGGTGCCCGTGATGCAGCGGATCTGGATGCAAATGCCGGAGCCGAAGTGGTGCATTAGTATGGGCGCGTGTGCCAGCAGCGGCGGCGTGTTCGACACCTACAGCGTGGTGCAGGGGATCGACCGGTTCATCCCGGTGGATGTTTACGTCCCCGGCTGCCCGCCCCGCCCGGAGCAACTCATCCGGGCCGTGCTGGACTTGCAGGAAAAGGTGCAGAAGACCGGCACCATCAACGCCCGCGAGTTCGCCTACCGCGACACTTACGAGGGGCCGACCCCGCTGGCGAGCGAACTGGACCCGACGGAACTGGTGGTTGCGCCGGGCAACTTCGAGACCGGCCGCCGGACGCGGGGCCTGCCGCTGGTGGGGAGCTAACTCATGTCCGCCATCGACACACTGACCGCCGCGTTCGGCGACGCCATCGGCACCAGCGACTTCCGCGACAACAAGCGGGTGACGGTGCCGGCGGAGAAGGCGTACGACGCGCTGCGACTGCTGAAAGAGCAGGGCGGGTTCGACATGCTCTGCGACCTCGGCGGCATCGACTACCTCGGCTACCCGGACGCCACCGACCGCTATTGCGTGGTGTACGCCCTGACCAACACGACCACCGGCGAGCGACTGTTCGTGAAGGCGTTCGCCAACGACCCGGACCCGGAACTGCCGACCGTGGTGCCGCTGTGGGAGGGGGCGAACTGGATGGAGCGGGAGGTGTATGACATGTTCGGCGTGACGTTCACCGGCCACCCGGACCTCCGCCGCATCTTGCTGCCGGACGAGTTCGTCAACCACCCGCTGCGGAAGGACTACCCACTCCGCGGCTTCGGCGAACGGCACAACTTCCCCACGGTGACGCGAGCGGAAAGCTAACCGGATAAGAAGATTTCACCGCAGAGGGCACATGAGGGCGCGGAGAAAGAAGTTCGACATCATTGCTTTCTCCGCGCCCTCATGTGCCCTCTGCGGTGAACTTGCTTGAGGCTCACTCATGCCGCTTGAATTACTCGATCCCGCCGCCGACACGGCCGCCGATTCCGAGTACCTGTACACCCTGAACTTCGGGCCGCAGCACCCGGCCACGCACACCACGTTGCGCATCATCCTGACGCTCGACGGCGAGACCATCGTCAAGGCGCAGCCGGACATCGGGTTCCTGCACTCCGGGTTCGAGAAGTTGGGCGAAGACCTCGACTTTAACCAGTATGTGACGGTCGTGGACCGGATGAATTACATCTCGCCGGTGGCCAACGAGATCGCCTGGCACCACACCGTCGAGAAGTTGCTCGGCATCGAGATCACCCCGCGCTGCAAGTACGTCCGCACTATCCTGGCGGAGTTGGCTCGCATCAGCGATCATTTATTAAGCGTCGGCGCGGTGGCCCTGGACCTGGGCGGGCTGACAGCCTTCCTGTACGCCTTCAACGAACGCGAGCGGGTGTACGACATCATCGAAGGCGCGTGTGGGCAGCGGTTCCACCCCAGTTACACCCGCGTCGGCGGGATGATGAACGACGTGACCGACGACTTCGTCACGAAGGTGCGGGCTTTCGTGACGTCCTTCGCCAAGGCCCACGCCGACGTCTGCCGGCTGCTCAACCGCAACAAAATCTTCCTCGACCGCACCAAGGGCGTCGGGGTTCTGACGAAGGATGAGGCCATCAACCGCAGTTGTACCGGTCCCATCGCCCGCGCGTCCGGCGTGGTGCGGGACTTGCGGAAAGACGAGCCGTATCTGGCCTACCCGGAACTTCAGGACTCGTTCAAGATCGCGTGTGCCACCGGCGGAGATTGTCTGTCGCGGTACCTCGTCCGCATGGAAGAGATGAAACAGTCGATGAAGATTATCGAGGCAGCAGTCGAGAACATCCCCAGCGGGCCGATGAACGTCGCGCTCGACAGTAAGATGGTGATCCCGGACAAGAACGCCACGTACCGGAGCATTGAGGGCCTGATTCAACACTTCGAGTTGTTCATGTGGAACCGGCGGATCGAGACGCCGGTGAACGAGGTGTACGGGGCGAACGAGACGGCCAACGGGGAACTCGGTTTCTACCTGGTGGCGGACGGTAGCGCGAAGGCGTTCCGCGCTCGCACCCGGCCGCCGTCGTTCATCCACTTCGCCCTGTTCCCGCACCTGGCGGAAGGGCACCAGATCGCCGACATGCCGGCCATCCTGGGCAGTTTGAATATTATTGCCGCCGAGTTGGACAGGTAGTTTGGTCTTGGTCCCCCTCTCCCCTTGCGGGAGAGGGGTTAGCGGATAGGGGGGTTACGAGGGAGGTAGACCCCCTCCCCCTTTATCCCCCTCCCGCAAGGGGAGGGGGAAACAATCGGGGCAAACACATGCCGGCGATCAGCGACGACATCAAGGACCGCATCCGGGCGTACATCCCCCGGTATCCGAACAAGCAGGCGGTGACGCTGCCGGCGCTGCACCTCGTCCACGACGAGTACCGCACCGTGTCGAACGAGGCCATCGTCGAGATCGCCGAACTGCTTGAGCTGCACCCGTCCGAAGTTCACGACACGATGACCTT
>JBBRUO010000361.1:0-6424 GCA_038247725.1 Gemmatales bacterium | reverse complement strand
CACTCCGGGACGGAGAGGGTGGCGAGGTGCGAACGGGATTTGTTAGCCCGCCGCGCCAGCAAGGGCCGGGCGCCGAGGCGTGCCCGATCACTGCTGGCCCCGTAAGTGGTCTGCCCCTTGCTGGCGCGGCGGGCTAACACGAATTGACCCTCTCCGGGACGGAGAGGGTGGCGAGCGCAGCTCGCCGGGTGAGCCTTTTTCTCACGCCGTCGTCGGTTCGGCCCGGCCCGGCGTTCCAGAAGGTACCTATGCGCGACGCGGACCCCGACGGCGACCGGATGCGGCGGTGGGCGGCCGGCGACCGCGCCGCCTTCGAGGAGATCGTCCGCGCGTGGGAAGGGCCGGTCGGGCGGTTCGTGTACCGCCTGACGTTTGATGTCCACGCCGCGGCCGACCTCACGCAGGAGGTGTTCTTGCGGCTGTTCCGCGCCGGGGCGAAGTACCGCGACGGCGGCCAGTTCAAGACGTGGCTGTACCAGATCGCGCTGAACCTGTGCCGGGACGCCGCCCGCAGCAAGGCGCGAAAGCCGGCGGTGCCGCTGACAGCCGAGATGGACCCGCCGGGCACCTGCGAACCCGGCTACGAACACCGCGAGACGGCCGAGGTGGTGGCCGCCGCCGTCGCCGCGCTGCCCGCGTTCCTGCGGGAAGTGGTGGTGCTGCGGCACTACGAGGACATGAGTTTCGAAGCGATGGGCCGGCTGCTGGGCGTGCCCGCGACGACGCTAAAGTCCCGCTTCGGCGTGGCCATGAAGGAGTTGGAAGCGGTGTTGATTCCGAGGCTCGGTATCGAGCAGGCAGGAACCTTATGAGCGATTTCCCCGACGTCCGCCGCGCCCTCGACGCCGTGCCGGTGCCGCCGCTGCCGCCGGTGGACGTGGCCGCCATTTACCACACCGCGCTGGAATCGCAGGCCCGGTCCGCTCGCCGGTGGAAGCGGGTCGCGGCGGGCGTGTCGGCGCTCGCGGCCGGGGTACTGGCCTTCGCCCTCATTCCGAACCTCGAACTCCGTTGGAAAACCCCGCCGATGGCGGTCGTCGTCCCGCCGGCGACGCCACCCGACCCGCGCGTCGCCGAACTGATCGACGAACAGCGGAAGCTGTTCGCACTGTTGCGTGACTCGAACGCCAAACACGCCGACCTGCAAGACTTGCTGCTCACGTTGGCCCGCGACGTGGCCGACCGCGACACGGGTCGCAAGCAGGAGTTAGCCGAACTCGCGGCGAAACTCCGCGAGTTCGAGACCGTCACCGCCCGTCAGTTCCAGGAATCCGAGCGGACGAACACGGCCCTCTACAACGTCGTGTTCGCCGCGAAACCGAAGGGAGACCAGCCGTGACCCGACTCGCCGTTCTCTGTGCCCTGTGCGCCACCGCGCCGCTGTTCGGGCAGACGAAGGAAGTCGTCGAGGAGGTGGACTCGCTCGTCGCGCAAGCGAAAGTCGCCGACGAGCGGAACGAGGACATCGAAGTCCTCCGCCGCCTGCTGAACCAGACGTTCGGGTTCGACCACGCCACGAGCCAACTGCCGGAACTGATGCAGCCGTACACGAGCGGGAACACGGCCCAGTCGCTGTTCCACGGGGGGGCCGGCGGCGGGGCATTCGGCGGCGGCGACGGTTTCGGCTCGCAGCCGGCGGTCGCGTTACCCCTCGGCAAGCGGGTGTCGCAGGCGGTCGGGCCGTTTGACGCCGTGTACCTGAAAGGCGGCGGCGTCGTCTTCACCCTGCGGGTGCCGAAAGAGGAAATGCAGTTCGGCCACGGTCTGTGCGTCGGCAGCATCGACAAGCAACTCGGCCTCGGCACGAGTTGCAACAAGTGCCACCAGTTCGCGCACATGGGGCACGCCGACGGCCGCATACCTCAGGCCAAGTGCGCGACGTGCCACTCGGACACCAAGAAGTTCGCGGACGCCGGCACCGAGTGGGACCGCATCCGGGCGGACGTGCGCGGGGAGAAGCCGCCGCCGACGACGACGGGGAAGCCCACCATCGTCGTCCCGGCCCCGATGTGCATGCCCGGCGACCTCCGCGAGCTGATCGTCGCCCAGTTGCACGCCCACGCCAAGCACCTGCGGCACCTGGAACCGACCGACCGGGTGACGGTGGTGATCACCTTCGACGAGGTGCCGGTCGCGCGGCGGTATCGCCCGGTGTCGCCGTCCGACAAGCCCGGCTTCACCGCCGACGAGTTGCAAGCCCTGACGCTCGGCGACCTGCACCTGAAGCAGGGCAAACCCGCCGAGGCCGTGGCCGCTTACGAGAAGGGGCTGGCCCGCTACCGCGACGCGGTCATCCGGCTGACGTTCCCGCCGACCGTCTCCGCCGCCGAGGTGCCGAAGGTGATCGCCGAGACGCAGAAGAACGTCCGCGGGCTGTTCAAGTCGCTGGCGACGGCGCACCTCCAGACGAACGACCTGGACAAGGCGAAGGCGGCACTGGATCTGGCCACGTCGCTGACGGTGGAACTGGCGACGGCCGGCGCGGAGAATGCGAAGCCGCGACTGCCGGCGAAGATCGTGCTGGCGGTGGGCAAGTCGGACATCGACCGGGGGGTGAAACGGGACGAATTCCGCAAGGCGGTGTCGGTGGACACGCCCGGCGTCCCGCCGCCGGAGAAGAAGTGACGGCCGGGGGTGGAGTGAACCCCGGTTCGTCGTGTCGCTCCGCGGAGCCGCTGACACCCGGTCGTCACCGGCCGTTCCAGACGGCCAGGATGACGGCGTGACGGGTGAAGTCGTACTTCGCCGCGACCTCGGTGAGGGGGCGGCCGACGCCCGGCCGCACCGCCGCCTCGATCCGCCGCCACGTCGGCTCCGGGACGAGCAGGTACGACGGCTCCGGGCGGTCGAGGAACTCGGCCGTCATCCCGACGAGGTGTCGCTCGCGGTCAGCGGCCGGCACGTCCGCCGACACCCGCAGTCGATGCACCTTCCGCCCGACGTAATACGTCAGACTCGGCCGCGTGAACTCCAGGCTGGCGACCCGCGCGTCGCGGTCCAGTTGCCGCGCGCCGGACTTCGCCACCAGTTCCTTCGTCGCCTTGTATTCGTCCACCACCGCCGGCGGGAAGGCGGCCGTCAGCCCGACGAACAGGACCGTGGAAGCGGCCAGACTGATGACCACGGCCGGGCGATTCCCCCGCCGCAGGAACACGGCCATCGCCGCCGCGCCGAGAACGGGCATGAGGCCGATCCACGCCCACGCTTCGACGCCGGGGAACAGGCGAAAGTTCTCTACCCGCACCGGCAGCGGGATGGCCCCGCCCGCGACCAGCAACCCGACTCCCACCGCCACCCCGGTGACCGCCACCCCGACGATCCCGGCCGGTAGCACCCAGCGGGCGGGGGTGACGTGGCCCCGCGCCCAGCGGACGAGGAACCGCGCGGTGAGTAACGCGAGCGCCGGGTACGCCGGGGCGATGTAGTGCGGCAACTTGGTGGCGACGACCGAGAACGCGAGGAAGTACACCCCCCCCCAGAGCAGGAGGAAGTGACTGGCAGGCTCCCCCGCCCCCCTTGCGGGGGAAGAGATTCTGTCTTCGCTGGTCCCCCCCTCCCCGAAGGGAATGGGGAGCGAACACAGCCCGCACGCTCCCGTACAGGAACGCACTCCACGGGGCGAAGAACACGCACACGGCGGCGAAGTAGTACACCACCGGGCCGCGGTGGTTCTCCATCGGCTCGGCGGAGCGGCCGAGGTTCTCCTTCAGCAGGAACGTCCACAGCCACTCGCCCCGCGTCTCGGCCGTCACCAGCGCGTACCACGGGACGGCCACCAGGATCCAAACTAGCACGCCCCACGCCATCCGCCGGTCGAACAGCCGCCCCAGTTGCCGGTGCCAGGCGAACCAGAGGAACACCACCGCCGACGGCAGCACCAGCCCGACCGGCCCCTTCGTCAGGAAGGCGAACCCGCTGGCGATCCCACACGGGATGAACCAACTCCGCCCGCCGTTCGCGGTGCCCACCCAGAAGCCCAGGAAGTACAGCACGGTGAAGAACAGCAAGGTGGCGTCGGGCGTGGCGGCGTGCGCCAACTTGCACACCTCCAGGGACGTGACCGTGACGACCCCGGCCAGCACCCCGGTGGCGGCGTCGAACATCCGCCGGCCGAGTTCGTACACGAGCAACACGGTCCCGATCGTGAGCAGCGCCGACGGCAGGCGGGCCGCCCACTCGCTCTCGCCGAAGGCGGCGTAACTGAACCGCATCAGCCAGTACAGGAACACCGGCTTGGCGGTGCGGAGGTCCCAGTTGAACGTCGGGACCACCCACGTGTCCGCCTCCCGCATCTCGCGGGCGCACTCGGCGTTCACCCCCTCGTCGTCGTCCCAGAGGCTGGTCGCCCCCAGAAACGGGAACACGACCGCGACGGTGACGGCGATCAAGAGCACGGAGTGCCCGGCCCGGTGAGCGAACAAGCGCGGCATGGGGTGCCCCAGTGGAAAGGGGCGATGATACGCCACCGGCCGGGTCGGGGGAACGGGAACCGGCCGGCCCGCGCGCCCTTGATTTTCGCCCCCGCGTTCCGTTTCGTAAATGAGTACCGCTCCCTCGTTCCGGACACTGCACCCATGGCGGATTCCACCCCCCGCGGCCGGCTGGCCATCGTCGTCGGCGGCGGCCCGGCCCCCGGCATCAACGGCGTCATCAGCTCGGTCACCATCGAAGCCATCCACCGCGGGCTGGACGTGGTCGGCGTCCGCAACGGGTTCAGCCGGCTGATCCACGGGGACACCGGCACGGTGCGGCCGCTGACCATCGCGGAGGTGGCCCCGTACTACCTCCGCGGCGGGTCCATACTCGGCACCGCCCGCGTCAACCCGGCCAAAGAGCCGGCGCACATGGCGCACACGCTCAAGGCGTTCGCCGAGCTGGGGGTGACGCACCTGGTCACCATCGGCGGCGACGACACCGCGTTCAGCGGGTCGCAGGTGTACGTCCAGGGCGGCGGCAAGATCAAGGTGGCCCACGTCCCCAAGACCATCGACAACGACCTGCCGCTGCCCCCCGGCATCCCGACCTTCGGGTTCGAGACGGCCCGCCACCTGGGGGTGGCCACCGCCCGCGCCCTCCACGAAGACGCCCGCACCACCGGCCGCTGGTACATCATCGTCAGCATGGGCCGCGCCGCCGGCCACCTGGCGCTGGGCATCGGCAAGGCGTCGGCGGCCACCCTCACCCTCATCTCCGAGGAGTACCCGGACAAGAAGCTGACCCTGGACGGCATCTGCGACACCATCATCGGGTCCATGATCAAGCGGAAGGCGGAGGGCAAGGACTACGGGCTGGTGGTGCTGGCCGAGGGGCTGATCGAGACCATCGGCGAGGAGGGGCTTCTGGCCGCCGTCGGCGAGGAGGAGTTGCGGCGGTACGGGAAGATCGAGAAAGACCCGTTCGGCCACCTGCGACTGGGCGAGATCGAGTTCGGCCGGCTGATCCGCGACCGGCTGGGCGCGCGGATGAAGCCGCTCGGCCTGAAGACGACCATGATTGACAAGGATCTGGGGTACGAGTTGCGGTGCGCCGACCCGATCCCGTTCGACGTCGAGTACACCCGCGACCTGGGGTACGGGGCGGTCAAGTTCCTGATGTCCCCGGAGGCCGAGAAGTACGGGGCCATCGTGTCGGTGGTCGGCGGCGCGCTCAAGCCGCTCCGGTTCCAGGACATGATCGACCCGCAGACGAAGCGGATGCGGACCCGCGAGGTGGACGTGAGCAGCGTCACCTACGAGTGCGCCCGCCGGTACATGACCCGGCTGGAGAAGTCCGACTTCGAGGACGCCGCCCAACTGGCCGCCTTGGCCGCCACGGTGAACCTGACCCCGGCCGACTTCATTGAACAGTTCGGCCACCTGGCCGGGTGAGGCGAGAGCGGCTCTCGCCCCTCACCCGCACGGGGGACGCGACTGAGAGGCAAAACAGGGTCTGGGAAAAGTTTCAGGTAAGGCGGAAGACCTCACCCCCCGGCCCCCACACCCGCCCGGCGAGGGGGCCGGGGGGGGAGGGCTTCCCCACCTCCGGCGGTGCCGGAACTTCCGACCGCCCGAAAGTTTTGCCAGACCCAGCAAAACGGGAGGAACAATGCTCAGGCGGTTGTTTTTCCCCGGATAGTCCCTAGATTAACATGTGATTCCCGCACTCACGTTTCCGAGACGCTGTGTTCCGGTTGGCTCCTTCGGGGCATGAGGCCGATCACCGCGTCCCGGACCTGTTGGGGCCAGCCGATGTGGGACTTCTGGACCGGCCTTCTCGATTCCACCGGGTTTCCGCCCCGCTGGTTCTGCGGCGTGTGGTCGCCCGGCCTCGGCTGGCTGCACATCGCGTCGGACCTCGCCATCTGGCTGGCGTACTTCGCCATCCCGTGCGTGCTGGGGTACTACGCCCACCGGCGGCGGGACATCCCCTTCCGCGGCGTCATGCT
>JBBRUO010000360.1:0-6488 GCA_038247725.1 Gemmatales bacterium | reverse complement strand
GACGCCGCTTCAAGAAAGAACCGATAGCCACGCCAGCAAGGAACCGGTGACGGACCTCAATCCGGTGTTTGGGGTGGGTCCGGGGTACGCCCCGGTTGCGCCTGAGTTTTCGAAAACCCGGGCGACTCCGTCGGCTGGGATTGTGCGAGCAGCGCCGACAGAGCAGCACGCTGCTCGGGCGTCAACGAGGCGAGTAGAGCCTCCAGGAGACCCGCTTCCTGGTGTTGCGTCGGATTCCGCGTCGTCAGATCTCGGTTGGGGTTGGCTGCACTTGAATCCGTAGGCGATTCGTCGGGGGCTTCGAATCCCCGCAGGGTCATTAGATCGTCCGGGCAGGAACTGCCACGGGCGGACACGAGCCGACGTAACCATTCACCAACAAGGGGTTGCGTCGGCTTTGTTATTTGCCACTGTGCTACTTGATGCCACGATGCCACTAATGGGCGTCGGCTCATCCGCCGATTCGTCGGATCGGTTCGTCGCCGGTCGGCCGCGCCAGGGTCGGCTTCAGCGCGAACGACCCGGTGTCATCGTACCCGTCGATCCCAAGGGTCCAGGTGCCGAGGATGCACCCCTCCCCGTCGGGGCGGCCGGTGTACCGCACCTGATGCCCGCCGAGGTACTGCTTCACCAACTCGACGCGGCCGCCGAGGGGATCGAAGTCGCCGGCGAAGGTGAACCGCCCGACCAAATCCCGCCCGTGCCCCGAAATGGTGCCGTCCAAGCGGAAGTGCAACTCGAACTGTGCCATCGGCTGTTTGCCAAGCCCCTTCTGCTCCCAGAACCCTTCCCACACGCCGGACGGAAACATGGTGGCGGCTCCCCACCGGCGCGGCCGGTGTCACGGATCATCGGTCAATTCGGACGGCCGGCGTCCGCCTCGGCCGGGTCTTCCCCTCCGGCCTCGTGGTCGGCGGACGTGTCGGCCTTCTCGTACTGTTCCACCTTCTTGTGAAGCGTGTTGCGGTTGATGCCGAGGCGGTCGGCCGCCTTGATCTGCACCCCGTCGCACACCCGCACCATGTGTTCGATCAACTCCCGCTCCAGGCCGCCGACGAGGAACCGGTGCAGCTTCATGCCGGGCGGCAGCGGCGTTCGCACCCCCGCCCGGACGAGCATCTTGATGAGGCCGGCGGCGTCGGCCGGCGGGCCGCCGCTGCCCCCCTTGGTGCCCCGCAGCGACACGCGGGGGCGGTCCACCTTGAGCAACTCCGGCCGCAGTTCCCCTTCGTCGGACAGCACCACCAACCGCTCGATGGCGTTCTCCAATTCCCGGACGTTCCCCGGCCAGTCGTGCATGCGCAGGGCGGTGATGACGTCCGGCGACAGGTCGGGCACGCTCAACTTGTTCGCCTCGGCGTACCGCCGGAGGAAGAACTTGGCCAGCGTCGGGATGTCCTCGTGCCGGTCCCGCAGCGGCGGCAGCAGGATCGGCACTACGTTCAGCCGGTAGTACAGGTCCTCACGGAATTCGCCGCGCTCGACCAGCTCTTCGAGGCTGGCGTTGGTGGCGGCGATCACCCGCACGTCCACCCGGATGGTGCGGCTCTCGCCGACCCGCTCGAACTCCCGCTCTTGCAACACCCGCAGCAACTTCACCTGAAGCTTCGGCGACATGCTGTTGATTTCGTCCAGGAAGATGCTGCCGCCGTGGGCCGCCTCGAACCGCCCGGCCTTGTTCTCGATGGCCCCGGTGAACGCCCCCTTGACGTGCCCGAACAGTTCCGATTCCAGCAGGTTTTCGTGCAGCGCGCCGCAGTTGACGCGGATGTATGGACCGTCCTTTCGGGCGCTGAGCTTGTGGACGGCGCGGGCGATGACTTCCTTGCCGGTGCCGGTCTCGCCGATGAGCAGGACGTTGGCGGTGCGCGGGGCGGCGAGGCGGACCATGCGGTACACCTCTTGCATGGCCGGGGCGGTGCCCACGATTTCGGGCAGTGGCGGTTCGAATTGCTCGTTTTTCGACATTCGCGGCGGCTGCCTGGGAGAGGAAGCCACGGAGGGGACCGCTCCGGCGAACGGCGTCGAGTTATCTTACCGCGAGCCGCCTTGATTTTCCACATGGGTTGCGAAAAACTGCCGCGCCGACGGGCGGATCGGAGCCGCTACCGGCAAACGAACGTGTCACTCAGTGCCGGTCGGAGGCTTCCAGCGACGACACGGTGGCTGTCGTCGCCGGGACCTCTCTGGATGTCGAATGGGTTCGTTCGTCGCCGCCCACTTCACAACCGCCAAACTCCCGCTGATCTTCGCTGGCCCGCCGTTTGCGGAACCGTAACCCAATAGCACGGTTCCGCCAACACCGCCGGTGTGCCCCATGTCGAAGGCCAAACTCGCCCCCGCCCCGTCCGCCCCCTGGCTCGGCGATCAGGATCTGCACCTGTTCCATGAGGGCAGCCACGTCCGGTTGTACGACAAGTTCGGCGCGCACCCGACCACCCAGAACGGCGTCGCCGGCACCCAGTTCACCGTCTGGGCACCGTCCGCCCAGTACGTCAGCGTCGTCGGCGATTTCAACTACTGGGACCGCGGCTCGCACCCGCTGCGACCGGTCGGCGAGTCCGGTTGCTGGGGCGGGTTCTTCCCCGGCGACCACCGCGGCCAGTGCTACAAGTTCCACGTCGCCAGCCGGTTCCACGGGTACACCGCCGACAAGGCCGACCCGCTGGCGTTCTATTGCGAGGTGTCGCCCAAGACGGCCGCCGTCGTGTGGGAGCTGGATTACCAGTGGAACGACGCGGACTGGATGAGCCGGCGGAAGGCGAAGAGCGGCCAGGACGCGGCGGTCAGCATCTACGAGCTGCACCTCGGCTCGTGGATGCGGCACCTCGACACCGGCCACTCGCTGAGCTACCGCGAGACGGCCGCCCGCCTGGCCGACCACGTGGCCAAACTCGGGTTCACGCACGTCGAGCTGATGCCGATCACCGAACACCCGTACTTCGCCAGTTGGGGGTATCAGACGACCGGCTACTTCGCCCCGACCAGCCGGTACGGCACCCCGCAAGACCTGATGTCCCTCATCGACACCCTCCACCAGCACGGCATCGGCGTCATCCTCGACTGGGTGCCCAGCCACTTCACCACCGACGAGCACGGCCTCGGCTTCTTCGACGGCACCCACCTGTACGAGCACGCCGACCCCCGCCAGGGGTTCCACCCGGACTGGGGCAGTTACGTCTTCAACTACAGCCGGCACGAGGTGCGCAGCTTCCTGCTCAGCTCGGCGCTGTTCTGGCTGGACAAGTATCACATCGACGGGTTGCGGGTGGATGCGGTGGCGTCCATGTTATACCTGGACTACTCGCGGAAGCAGGGCGAGTGGGTGCCGAACGAGTACGGCGGCAAGGAGAACATCCCGGCCATCGACTTCCTGCGGCGGTTCAACCAGGAGGTGTTCACCCACTTCCCGGACGTGCAGACCTACGCCGAGGAATCGACCTCGTGGCCGATGGTGTCGCGGCCGACGTACATGGGCGGGCTGGGGTTCGGGTACAAGTGGGACATGGGGTGGATGCACGACACGCTGACGTACATCGCCCGCGACCCGCTGCACCGCAAGTACCACCACAACGACCTCACGTTCCGGATGCTGTACGGGTTCAACGAGAACTTCGTACTGCCGCTGTCGCACGACGAGGTGGTCCACGGGAAGGGGCCGCTGTGGGACAAGATGCCTGGGGACGAGTGGCAGAAGTTCGCCGGCCTGCGGCTCCTGTACGCCTACATGTGGGGCATGTGCGGGAAGAAGCTGCTGTTCATGGGCGGCGAGATCGCCCAGCGGCAGGAGTGGCGGCACGACGGCGAACTCGACTGGCACCTGCTGCAACACGACTCGCACCAGGGCGTGTTCCAACTGGTCGGCGACCTGAACCGCCTGTACGCGGGCGAGCCGGCGATGCACGAACTGGACTGCGAGCCGGGCGGGTTCGAGTGGATCGACGCCAACGACTGGGAGGCGAGCATCTACAGTTTCGTGCGGAAGCCGAAGGCGGGACCGGACTGCATTCTGTGCGTGCTGAACTTCACCCCGGTGCCGCGGAGCGGGTACCGCATCGGCGTCCCGTGCCCCGGTTACTGGAAAGAAGTGCTGAACACCGACGCCGGCTGCTACTGGGGAAGCAACGTCGGCAACGACGGCGGAGTGCAGGCGGAGGCGGTACCGTGCCACGGCCAGCCGTACTCGGTGGTGCTGACCCTGCCGCCGCTGGCGGGGGTCTTCCTGAAGGGCCAGATGCCGGCGACGAAGGCGTGACCGCCGAGCCGCCTCTTCGGGAGGGCGAGGCTCCCGCCGAGCCGCCGGTGGTTGGCGGCTCCGATGCCTCTTTGGTAGGGCGAGGCACCCGCCGAGCCGCCGTTGTGGTTGGCGGCTCGGCGGGAGCCTCGCCCTCCCAAAGTCGTCCCTCTTCGTCTGAACCCCTCGTCGCTTGCCCCCGTCCGGTCTGCGGGTACACCAACACGGTGTCCGAATTCTCCAACCCCAAAGGTGGGTACTCCCGTGGGCGTGAACGTGGCGGTGGTCGGCGCGACCGGGGCGGTCGGCGACCTGATGCGGCGGGTGCTGGTCGAGCGCCGGTTCCCGGTGGCGGCCATCAAGTTCCTGGCGTCAGCGAAGTCCGCCGGGAAACAGGTGGAGTTCGCCGGAAAATCGCACACCGTCGAAGCCATCACCGCGGCCGCCTTCGAGGGCGTGCAAATCGTCCTGTCGTCCACGCCGAGCGGCATCAGCAAGGAGTGGGCACCGGTCGCGGTGAAGGCCGGGGCGATTGTCGTGGATAACAGTAGCGCCTGGCGGATGGACCCGGACTGCCCGCTGGTGGTGCCGGAGGTGAACGCCGACGAGTTGCACCACATCAAGAAAGGGATCGTCGCCAACCCGAACTGCGTGGCCATTCCGCTGTGCGTGGCCGTCCACCCGCTCCGGCAACTCGGCACGGTGAAGCGGATCGTCGTCAGCACCTATCAGTCCTCGAGCGGCAAGGGGGCGACGGGACTGGTGGATTTCGACGCCCAACAGAAGGCACTCGCGCTCGGCCAACCGGTGCCCACACCGACTGCCCACCGGGCGCAACTGGCCGGGAACGTCATCACCCTGGACTGGACCCTCGACCCGAACGGGTACACCGAAGAAGAAAACAAAGTCGTCAACGAGACGCGGAAGATCCTCGGCGACGCGACGCTCGGCGTGTCGCCGACGTGCGTGCGGGTGCCGGTGCGGGTGGCGCACAGCCTGAGCGTGAACGTCGAGTTCGACCGCCCGGTGACGGCCGAGGACGCGCGGGCGCTGTACGCCGCCGCCGCCGGGGTGGTATACCAGGACGAGTTGATCGGGCCGTTCCCGCAACCGCTCGCCGCCGAGGGCAGCGACCACACGTTCGTCGGCCGCGTCCGCAACGACCCCAGCCACCCGCACGCGCTGAACCTGTGGGTGGTGGCCGACAACCTCCGCAAGGGGGCCGCCAGCAACGCCGTCCAGTGCGCCGAGGAACTGGTGAAGCGGGGGATCGTGAAGAGTTGATTCGCCACAGCGAAGCCCAGAGAGTTTGGACAGGATCACTGGATGGAAGGCCAGATCGAAGAAATTCCCACCAGACTCTGCATCCATTCCTCATCCTGTGATCCTGTCCAAATTCTCTGTTCTTCTGTGGTTTGTCTTCTCGGATCATGCGCAACCTCAAGATGACTATCCGGTATGACGGGACGGAGTTCTGCGGCTGGCAGACGCAGCCCGGCGTCCGCACCGTTCAGACGACCCTCGAGACGGCCGTCGCCGCCATCACCCGCGAGGGCCGCATCCGCGTGACGGCCTCCGGGCGGACGGACTCCGGGGTTCACGCCTACGGACAGGTGGCGAACTTCTTCACCGACACCCGGTTGGACTGCGCGGCGCTGCTGAAGGGAGTGAACGCGAACCTGCCGGAGGACGTGGCCATTACCGGGTGCGAAGTCGTCGGGCAAGCGTTCTGCGCGAACCGCGACGCGGTGGGCAAGATGTACCGCTACGTCATCAACGACGGCCGCCTGCCGGACCCGTTCCTGCGGAAGTATTCGTGGCAGCCGCGGCGCATCCTGGACGTGGACGCGATGCACCGGGCGGCGCAATACCTGGTCGGCCGGCACGACTTCAGCAGCTTCGAGACGACCGGCTCGCCCCGCCTCAGCAGCGTGCGGGTGATCTCCTTCTGCAACGTGTATCGTCACGAGGAGACGGTTCGCATCGAAGTGGAAGCCAACGGCTTTCTGTATAACATGGTGCGGTCCATCACCGGCACGCTGTACAACATCGGTCGGGGTTACTGGCCCGTGGAGCAGGTGAAGGACATCCTGGAAGCCCAAGACCGCACCCAGGCCGGGCAAACCGCCCCCCCGCAGGGGTTATACCTCATGCGGGTGACGTACTGATTTTCTTGTTAGGCGTTCGGCGTGTGAAAGTTTACCCCGCCGTCGCGTGGCGGATGGAGCCGTCACCGGTGGGTGGCCGTGGTGTT
>JBBRUO010000359.1:0-6500 GCA_038247725.1 Gemmatales bacterium | reverse complement strand
CGCCGACCGCCCCTCAACGAGGGGAGGTGTCCAGCGTTCTCCCCACGGCACCTGAATGGGACACCCGCAGCGGGTGCGTGTATAAGATGGCGTGCGGACGAGAATCCGCGAGCGATCCGCCGCCGCCCGCCCGACATCCCGAGCGACGCATGACCGCCCAGACTCCCACCGCCATCGAGCCGACCGCGTACCCGACGCACCCGCGGCTGCACCGCCTCGCCACCCTCGTCGCCCCGGCCGTCGGTGCCCCGGTGGCCGTCGCGGTGGCGTGCGCGTACGGCCTGCCGACCCACGCCGTCGTCAGCCTGTTCGTCATGGCGTACGCCACCGGGTTCGGCGTCACGCTCGGCTTCCACCGGCTGTTCTCGCACCGCTCGTTCGCCACCTCCCGGCCGGTCGAGTGGGCGCTGATGATCCTCGGCTGTGCCGCCGGCCAGTCGTCGCCCTTCTTCTGGATCGCCACCCACCGCCGGCACCACCGGCACAGCGACGATGACGGCGACCCGCACTCGCCGCACACCGCCGACGGCCAGCCCCTCGGGTTGTGGCGGGGCTTCTGGCACGCGCACCAGGGGTGGCTGCGGGAGCGCCAGTTCGGCTACCCGCCGGCGGCCGTCCGCGACCTCATTCGCCGGCCCGACCTGGCGTGGATCGACCGCCGCTGGTTCCTCTGGTACGTGATCGGGCAGCTCACCCCGGCGGCCGTAGGGTACGTGATCGGTGGCACCGCATACGACGCGCTGATGGGCTTCCTCTGGGGCGGCCTCCTGCGGCTGTTCCTGACCACCCAGGCGACGTTCCTCGTCAACTCGCTGAACCACCTTTGGGGAACGCGGCCGTACCCGACCGGCGACCGCAGCCGGAACAACCTCGTCACCGGCATCCTGGCGTTCGGCGAGGGGTGGCACAACAACCACCACGCCTTCCCGTGGTCGGCCCGGCACGGGCTGCGGTGGTGGCAGCCGGACCTGTCGTGGTGGGTGCTGTGGTCCCTGGAGCGGGTCGGACTCGTCTGGCGGGTGCGACGGGCCCACACCACGCCGGGCCATACCGTGAGCAGCCGGCTGCGGGTTGAGGCAGCGGATGTGTAGCGAAAAGTGTCGGCGAACGCGGCCCGCCAGAAGCCGCTGCCGCACCCCCGGCCGCACTTCGGGTTGCACGCCCGCCGCCGCTCTCCTATACCCCGGCGGCCCGTGGATCGTGCCCGGAGTGTCGCCATGCCCCGCGTCGCCGTCGCCGCGCTCCTCGCCCTCGCCGCCGGGGGCGGCTGCGCCACCTACAACCCGAGTTACTTCCCGTACCTGTTCCCCGGCGGGCGGGTCGAGCAGACGCACGCCAAGCCGCGCGGCCGCGCCGCCCTGCACGACTTCGACCCGAAGGCCGTCCGCCTCGAAGTGACCCCAGGCCGGGCGACGAACCCGCTGAAAGCCCAGCAGGTACTCGTCGCCACCGTGTCCGATCAGGACGGCGTGCCGCGGCGCGGGCGGCGAGTGGAGTGGATCCTTGAAGGGGTCGGCAGCATCATCGAGGTGGACGAGACCGGGTGGACGGCCGGTCGCGGGTACAAGGTGGATTCCAAATACGCCGTGGGATACACCGGCTACCGCGAGCAGGTGCTGACCCGCGGCACCACCGACACCGGCGACGACGCGACCGTCCGCGCCGGTCAGACGTGGTGCGTCGTCAGCGGGGCGGTGCCGGGGCAGACGGTGGTGCGGGCCTACGCGCCGGAGATCTTCAACTCGGCCAAGAACATCGTGGACGTGGAACTGACGTGGGGCGACAACCAGTTCACCTTCCCCCCGCCGGCGGTCGTGAAGTACGGCGGCGAAGTGGACCTGAGCACCGTCATCAACCGCCTGTCGGCCGAGGCCGGGGTGACGCCGAACGACATCAAGGTCCGCTACCGGCTGGCCGGCGGGCCGCAGGCCGAGTTCATCCCCGTCGGCACCCAGCGGGGGGCGCGGGCCGGGCAAGCCGAGATGGACGTGACCGCCGACGTGGACGGGAAGGCCGGGGTGCGGATCGTTCAGCCCCGCCCGCTGCAAGGGAAAACTAACGTCATCGTGGAAATCCTGAAGGGGAACCCGACCGGCGTGGGGGCGGGCACGGTCGTCGGCCGCACCACCACCAGCGTCGAGTGGGCGGCCCCGGAGTTGGCCCTTTCCGTGACCATGCCGAAGGTGACGGCCCAGGACCGCGAACTGCCGGTGACGATGACCGTCACCAATACCGGGCCGGTGGAAACGTCCCCGGTGACGATCCGCGCGGCGGTCCCCGAAGGGCTGGACCTGGTCTCGGCTGACCCGTTCCCGACCCGGCAAGTCGGCCGCGAGAAGGGTTGGGCCATCGGCACCCTCGCCCCCGGCGGGACGCAGGAAGTGCGGCTGACGGTGAAGCCCGTCCGCAAGGGCGGCGTCACCCTCCGCGCCACGGCCACCACCGACGCCGGGCTGCGGTCCGAGGCGACCGCGTCCACCGAGATCGGCATCGCCGCACTGAAGGTGGCGGTCGAACCGCCCGGTGTGGTCGCGACCGGCCAGCGGGTGCCCCTCCGCTTCGTCGTGTCGAACCCCAGTGGCATCACCGTCGAGAACGCCGCCCTCTGGCTGACCGTCCCCCTGGGGCTGGAACACGATACCGGCAACGCCACCGTCGAAGCCACCGTCGGCACGCTCCCCGCCGGCCAGTCTCGGCCCATCGATGTGCCGCTGATCGCCCGGCAAGCGGGGACGTATACGGTCGCCGTGAACGTCACCGCCGACGGCGGGCTGACCGAGAAGGCCACCACCACCATTGAGGTGAAGCGGTCGGACCTGAAGGCAACGGTGAGCGGGCCGGAGACCCTCGCGCCCGGCGGGAGCGGCGTTTACGAGGTGACGGTCAGCAACCCCGGCGAGGTGCCGCTGCCGAACGTGACCGTTCGCGCCACCCTGCCGCCGGCGCTGGTGGCGAAGTCCGCGACCGAACAGGGGAAGGTGTCCGGCCGCGACCTGGTGTTGTGGTCGTTCGACTCCCTCGCGCCGGGCGAGCGGCGGAAGCTGAAAGTCGGTGTGACGGCCGACCGCCTCGGCGAGAAGGGGACCGTCGCGGTGGCGGTGGCCAGTGATGCCGGCGGCGGGAAGGGGCTGACGGCGAAGGCCGAGACGGAGGTGAGCGTCACCGGCCGGCCGGCGCTGGTACTGGAACTGGCCGAACCCCGCGAGGCGATCCCGGTCGGGCGGCGGGGGCAGTTCCGCATCCGCGTGCGGAACATGGGCACCGGCCCGGCCACCGACGTGACGGTGACGGCCGACATCCCCGACGAGTACGCCAACGCGCGGGGCGTCGGCAGCGACGGCGCGACGGTCCGCACCGAGGGCAACCGCGTCACCTTCCCGGCCATTCGGGAGTTGCCCGCCGGCGAGGCGGTGACACTGACGGTGGACGTGGAGGGGGCGAAGGTGGGCACCGCCCGCGTCCGCGCCGAGGCGACGGCCAGCTACCTGAGCCAGCCCCTCCGCGAGGAGCAAGCCAGCCGCGTGGTGGCGAGGTGAGGGCGGGTGGGAGCATCGTGACTTGCGAACCTACCAGCCGCGCCCGAGCCACGCCTCAGCGTCCAACCGACTGAAGACTGTAGTCGGTTCTGGTACCCGAAAGTCCCGTCGCAACTCCATGTCCAACCCGGCGTCATCGGCCGGGGCATCGGGATCCCAACTGCGGATGGCGAACGAGTTGCCTGTGCCGCAGACGAACTCGACGCCCTCGGGCCGGAAGGCAAAGACCACGAACAAGGCGTCGTCCAGATCGGAGTCGCACATCCACAGGTTCCAGTGCGGCCGGCCGGCGATCCACGGGTGAACCCGCAGCTCCACGTCCCGATCCCCTAGATACTCGACGGCCAACTCGCGGAGTTCGGCGGCGGTGTTTTTGTTCGGGGATCCCGGCACACGAGTGGTGGTGAGGCAGCGGTCGATCTCTGCTGCCACTTGCTGCACCATCATGCCCTCCGCCAAATTGGGGATTCCGCCACCGACGGCCGCCCGTTAGTCCGGCAGTATCGCCGCCGGGTTTGGGGTGCGCAAGCGAAACACCGATTGCGTTCCTCACGGCCGCGAAACCCCTGTCGCGGTCTGTCTCACCTCCGCGCGGGCATCTCACCCGCCGGGTCGCGGCCTATCATACTCGACGTCCCCGACACCCGTACCCCGTAGGCTCCCGATGCCCGTTCTGCTGTTCGACATCGATGGCACCCTGGTTCGCAGCGGCGGGGCCGGGAAGATCGCGATGGAACTCGCCCTGCGCACCGCGTTCGGGGTGGCCGAGGTGCGAGACGAGATCCCCTACAGCGGGCGGACGGACCGGGACATCGGCCGGGCGCTGCTCGCCTGCCACGGGTTGCCGGACCACCTCGAGAATCAGGTGAAGTTGACCGACACCTACCTCGAACACTTGCCGGCCGCTCTCGCCGGTGTGTCGGGGGAAGTGTGTGTCGCCGTTCACGACGTGATGACCGCGATTCACCGGCGGCCGAACGTGACGCTGGGGTTGCTGACCGGGAACGTGGTCCGCGGCGCGAAGACGAAGCTCGGCCACTACGGGCTGTGGGAATACTTCCTGCACGACGGCCACCCGCTCGGCGGCTTCGGCGACCACCACTACGACCGCGACGACGTGGCCCGCGAGGCGTTGGCGGCGGTGACGGCGAAACTCGGCCCCGTGGACCCGGCCGACATCTGGGTCATCGGCGACACCCCGCTGGACGTACGATGCGCGCGGGCCATCGGGGCGAAGGCGGTGACGGTGGCCACCGGCTGGCACCCGCACGAGGAGTTGGTCGCGTGCCACCCGGACTTCGCCTTCCGCACGCTGGCCGACGCCGGCGCGTTGGTGACAGCGTGGGTCGGCTGACGGTACAATGAACCCACCCTCACGAGGTGCCACCTGATGCCGTCGCCGTTTCCGGGTATGAACCCGTACTTGGAACAGCCCGCCGTCTGGACCGACTTCCACAACTCGTTCATCGTCACCGCGCGAACCGCCCTCGCCGACGCGCTCGCGCCCGGCTACTACGCCAAGATCGGCGAACACCTGTACTTCCACGAAGCGCCGGACGACCGCCACCCAATCGGCCACGCCGACCTGTCCGTTCATCCCACCGAGTTCGACGGCCCCGGTGGCGCGGCCACGGCCGTTCTCACGGAACCGGTGACGGTCGAAGTGCCGGGCGACGTGGACATCACCCGCGTGGCGTTCCTGGAAATCTTCGACCGCGCGACACACGAGGTGGTTACGGCGTTGGAACTGCTCAGCCCGTCGAACAAGTACGCGGGGCCGGATCGGGAGCAGCACCTCGGCAAGCGGCGGCAGATTCTCGGCTCGCGGGCACACTTGGTGGAAATCGACCTGTTGAGAGGCGGGCCGCGACTGCCGTGGGCGAACGGGCCGGCGGGCGCGTACTCGTACTCGGTGGCCGTCAGCCGGTCGCACCACCGGCCGAGTGTGGACTTCTGGCCGATCCGCCTTCGCGACCCGCTGCCGACGATCCCGATCCCGCTGCGGGAAGGGGTGACCGAACCGCGACTGGATTTGCAATCGGTTCTCCACCACGTGTACGACCGGGCGGCGTACCGACTGTACATCTACGAATCCGAACCGGAGCCGCGCCTGTCCGCCACCGACGCGGCCTGGGCCGATGGCATTTTGAACCCACCCGGAGGAAGCACCTGATGCCGTCGCCATTCCCTGGAATGAATCCGTACTTGGAACGTCCCGCCCGCTGGACGGATTTCCACAACTCGTTCATCGTCACCGCGCGAACCGCCCTCGCCCGGCAGGTCGGCGAGAAGTATTTCGTTCAGGTCGAGGAGCACCTATATTTGGAACGCGCGGACGACGGCGATGAACTTCTCGGCGTGCCGGATTTAGACCTGATCGGAAGTGAAGAAGGGTCCGGCGTCGGGCCTTCGGCCGCGACCCTCGTCGCGCCGGTGCGGGTGACGATTCCAGGAGTCACCCGCCGGCGGCTCGCGTTCCTGACCGTCCGCGACCGCGAAGGGGATCGGGTGGTGACGGTGATCGAGATGCTCAGCCCCTCCAACAAGCGGCCGGGGGACGACCGCGCCGAGTTCATCGCCAAGCGGCAACGGTGGCTGGCGTCCTCCGTCAGTTACGTCGAGATCGACCTGCTGCGGGGCGGGCGGCGGTTGCCGATTCGGGAACTGCCGGAGTGCGACTATTACGCGCTGGTGTCCCGGCCGGCGAAGAGGCGGAACGCCGACCTGTGGCCGATCCAACTGCGCGACCCACTGCCGACGATCCCCGTTCCGCTGCTCGCCGGTGACACCGAGGCGACACTCGAACTGCAACCGCTGCTGCACGAAGTCCACGACAACGCCGGGTACGGCCGGCGGTTGTACCGCCGCCCGCCCGTGCCGGCCCTGTCCCCCACCGACGCGGCCTGGGCCGATGGCGGTTTGAACCCACCCGGAGGGCGTAACTGATGCCGTCCCCGTTCCTCG
>JBBRUO010000358.1:0-6515 GCA_038247725.1 Gemmatales bacterium | reverse complement strand
TCTGGCGGGCATCTCCGGGTCCGGGGTGCTGACCCTGAACCGGGACACCCAGGTCGGCAACTCGATCAACATCCCGACTCTCGCTGGCGCACAGTACTACGGCTCCCACCCGGCTCTGGGGGATTACGTCTTCGGTAATGTCGGGAATCTGACCGGGGCCGATTTCAACGGCACCATCTCGAACGTGGTGCAGAACCCGGCCGACCCTGGGTTCGCCACCGGGCAGCCGTCCAGTTTCCAGTCCGGCAATCTCACGGTTGGAGGTGCCAGCTTCGGCTTCACGTTCCTGTCCGGCCCGCTGACCGGAGTCACGCTGTACACCGACCCGAGCGTGCCATTCCAGTTCTCGACCCCGTTCGACGGCTTGCCGCCGTCGGTCGGCACCACCTTGCGGAACTCCGGCCCGGACTTTTTGCCGGTCCTCTTCTACATCCAGAACGAAGAGGGCGAGGTCGGGTTGGTTGTCGCCACCAGTTCGAACCGCCGCATCGTCGTCACGCCGGAACCGGCCAGCATGGCGGTGTTCGCGGTGGTGGCGGTGGTCGGCCTCGTCGCGCGGCGACGGAAGCGGTCGGCTCCTCTCGCGGTGTGACGGCTTGCCAAGACTGACCGTCAGCCGGTGGCCCGGAGGCCGTGCTCCAGTTCGCTGGTGATCCTGTCCAGCGGTTCGCACCCGACGCTGAGGCGGACGAGGCCGGGGGTGATGCCCTGGCGGGCCTTCGCCTCGTCGGACTCGTATCGGTGCGAGGCGGTGACGGGGTGGCTACAGGTGGTGCTGGTGTGCCCGAATGACGGGGCCAGCGGGATGCCGGGGGCGGCGCGGAGGAAGCGGTTCACCGCCGCCCGCCCGCCGGGCAACTCGAAGCAGAGCATGTGCCCGCACCCGCGCGGCAGGAGCGTCGCGGCGAGGGCGGCGTCCGGGTGGTCCGGGCGGCCGGGGTACACCACGCGCGACACCTCCGGTCGCGTCGCCAGCCAGTCCGCCACTTCGGTTGCGTTGTCGGCGGCGAAGTCCACCCGCAAGTCGAGCGTTTCCAGGCTGCGAAGCGTCAGCCAGCAGTCGAACGGGCTGGCGTTCAGGCCAAACGTGCTGACGGCGGCGACGGCGGTGGCCCCGAACGCCGCGTCCCGCCCGCCGAGGTAGCCGAGGGTGACGTCCGAGTGCCCGCCGATGATCTTCGTCAAGGACTCCATCACCACGTCCGCCCCGAAGTCGAGCGGTTTGAACAGCACCGGCGAGGCGTAGGCGTTGTCCACGATCACCGTCGCCCCGGCCCGATGTGCGGCGGCGGCCACGCTCGGCAGGTCGCACACCCGGCAGTTCGGGTTCGACAGGGTTTCGACGAACAGCACCGCCGCCGGCTCGCGGCCCAGGCAGGCGGCCACGGCCGTCGGATCGCACACGTCCACGAACTCGGTGCGGACGCCGAACCGCCCCAACTCGCGGAACAGCACGTTCGTCTTGCCGTACAGTTTGTCGCTGGCGACCAACCGGTCGCCGGCGCGGACGCGGGGCAGCACGGCCGCCGAGATCGCCGCCATGCCGGACGCCGTCACCGCGCCCCATGTCGCCCCGTGCAAGGCGTTCAGTTTGGCAGCGAGTTCGACCGCGTTCGGGTGGCCGTCGCGGGCGTAGAAGTACCCCGGCGGGGTACTGGTGTAGGCGAGATCCAAAGCGTCGAGGTCGGGGAACGAGTGGACGGCGGCCGGCACCAACGGCGGGACCAGCGGCGAACCGGGGTCGGAAGGGGACATTGTGTTCGACTCGGGGCGAGGCGCGAAACTCAACGGTTTGATAGGACTTTCGACACGGCCAGCCAGAACTGTTTCGCCTCGGCGGAGTCGGCCGGGTCGCCCAGCCCGAGTTTCCCGGCCCGCACCCGTGCGGCGTCGGCGGAGAGGAATTCGACTTGGCGATAGACGAGATACCACAGGCTGCCGGCGCGGTTGCCCGAGGTGGCGAAGACGTGTAGCGGGCGGGCCTTGGCGTCGCGGACCAACTCTTCGAACGTCGCGAACGCGGCCGGCAGGGTTTCCGGCGACACCGGGACGGCCACGAACGTCAGCCCCTTCTTCTCGGCCAGGGTCCGGGCACTGGTCACGTCGTTCGCGCCCGGTTCGTGCAGGTACACCACGGTCTTGTACCCGTTCTTCTTCAGCCACTCGTAGCCGTCAAGTTCGGGCTTGCCGCTCGTCGTCACTGGCCCGCGGTCCAAGGCGGTGGCGAACGCCGGTAAGTCGAGCGGGGGCGTCGCGCGCGGCTTCTCCGTTAGCGCGGGCGGCAAGTCTTTCCGCTCCGTCGGTGGCGGCGGAAGTAATGACGGTTCCTTGCGGTCGGGCACCGCGCCCGGCAACGGCACCGGAACGAGCAACTTCGGCTCGGTGCGTTCCACGGGCGGGATCGGGTCGCCCAGCACCCTGGGGTCCGGCGCGGGGAAGTCCTGTCGGGGGTTCGCCGGCGGGTAGTAGACCTCCCGAGGCGGCGGTGGGAGCGGCTCCGGTTCCCGGAATTCGCGGCGGATCGGGTCACGCGGGTCGAATGCCCCGTTGCCCGGCGTCGAGGGAACGCCCGTCGGTGGGATCGATTCCAGTGGCAAAACGCGGGGCGGGATGGGGGCTTCGAGGGACGGCGGGTTGCGGTCGCTGAGGCGGTCGCTGAGGCGGTCGCGGAGTGGCCGCCGGCACGGGCCGTTCCGACACCCAGACAGGGTGGCGATGATCGCGGCCACCAACCCGATGGATAGCCATTTGTACGACATGAGAAACCCTCGGAAAAACCGGCCCCCTCCGAGGGAATCATATGCGAAGGCCGGGCCAACCGCCGCGGAATACGCGGGTTCGGGCCGCTCCGTGTGAGAAGTTGTAACGATTGTGTCGCGCCCGATCTTGCCCATCCACGCCCGCTGCCGTGTTTTGCTCAAGTTCGCGGACAGTTCCAGCTCACACCAGCGTGAACATCCCCAGTTTGCCGGACCCGCTGCCGACGGCCAGTTTCTTGTCGTCCGGCGACCACGCCAGCACCGACAGGTCGGCCCCGCTGAACGTCGCCCCGCCCACGAGTGGCGTGCGGTTGGCCGGCTGGAACAGGCACACCCGCCCGGCCTCGTCGCCGGCGGCGACGAGGAATCCCCGCCGCTGCCACGCCACGCCCGTCAGGGTGCCGGCGTTCCCTGGCAGCATCTTCGGGGTGGAGCCTTCCGGCCCTTTGCCGGCGCAGTCCCAGACGCACACCGTCGGACCGCCGCCGGTGGCCAGGAACCGGCCGGTGAAGTCCCAACTGAGTTCTCGCACCTTGGACGGGTAACCGGACATGTGCAGGTCGTGGCCGGTGTCGGCGTACCAGAAGTGGACGGTCGCGTCCTGGTTGCCGTGGGCCAGCATCTTGCCGTTCGGTGCCCACGCCAGTTTCAGCGGCGCGCCCTTCCAGGCGAAGGTGTCCACGGCGGCGGCCTGCGTCGGGTCGTAGAGGCTCACCCCACCGTAGGCCGCCACTGTCAGCCGGTTGGTGCCGGGTTGCCATTCCAGATCGGCGACGGTGCTGCCGTGCTGGTCGTACTCGCGGACCAGTTCGCCGGTCGCGAAGTCCCACACGCGGACCTTCTTCCCGCCGGCGGTGGCGAGGAACCGGCCGTCCGGCGACCACGCGAGTTTGTCCACCCACTTGGCCCCGCCGTCGAGCGCGACCCGCTCCTCCCCGAAGGCGGCGTCCCACAGGCGAACCTTGCCGTCCTGCCCGACGGAGGCCAGTACGGGGTCGCGCGGGTGGAAGGCGATGGCGGCGGTCCCGAACCCGTGGCCGGCGAGGGTGCGGGTGGTCGTTCCGGTACCCGCGTGGAACATCAGGATCGGCCCGGACACGGCCGCCGCCGCCACCAGTGTCCCGTCGGCGGACCAGCTCACGGCGATGACGTGGTCCGGCACGTCCGCCGTCCACACGGCGGCGAGGCGGTTCGGGTGTTTCTTGTCGCGCTTGCCAGGGAGCATAGGAAAACCGTATCGGGGCAGTCGGATCGGGTCAATACACTCGCGAGGCGGTCATGCTGTACGAAGGCGACTTCTCTCCCCCGGCCGGGCGGTTCGCCGTCGTCGCCGCGCGGTTCAACGGGTTCATCGTGGACCAACTGCTGCTCGGCGTCCAGGACGCGCTCGCCCGACACGGGGTGCCGGCGGAGCGGGTGGACGTGATCCGCGTGCCGGGGTCGTTCGAGATCCCCGTCGTCGCGCAGCGGGTGGGCCAGTCCGGCAAGTACGCGGCCGTCCTCTGTCTGGGGTGCGTCATCCGCGGCGACACCGACCACTACGACCACGTGGCGGGGGCGGCGACCAGCGGCATTTCCAGCGCGGCACTGGCCTGCGGCGTCCCGATCATCTTCGGCGTGCTGACGTGCGACACGCTGGAACAGGCCATCCACCGGGCCGGGGCGAAGGCCGGGAACAAGGGGTTCGAGGCGGCCGTCACGGCCGTCGAGATGGTCAACCTGATGGCGAAACTGCCGGGGTGACACCATCGCCGTCACCCCATCGGTCCGAACACCCCGGCCGTCGCAAGCCCGGCCAGCACCAGCGCGGCAAGCCATACCGCATACCCCACCGCGAACCACCTCAACTTCCGTCGCCCCCGCCGCCGGTCTTCCACGGTCAGCGGCGGGGAGGGGACGCCGAGCCACTTGAGCGGGGCGGCGCGGAGGAGGTCGTCGCCCATCCCCAACTTCACCACGAACACGACCGCGATGGCGACCGGCACGGCCACGCCCGACGCCAGCACTTGGCCGAACGCGACGACGACGGCCACGAGCGCGAGCAAGGGGATCAGCACCAGCAGCGTCAGCAGTCGTTCGGCGACGTACCGCCGGCAGACGCGGGCGTTGCGGGTCAGGTTGTTGCGGTACACGTCCTCGGACGGGTTGAGCCGCACCGCTTCGGTCAGGTAGTAACCGGCGAGACGGTGGAGTCGCACCTTCCGCGCGGGCCGGTACGTCTGCTCCGCCTGATGCCACCGCACGCAGCCGAGGACGTTCCGGAGGAGGGGCGAGTTCGGGTGCCGGGCGAGGCCGGATTCGGCGGTGGCGACGGCCTCCGGCAGCAGATCGAGTTGGTACTCGCACCACGCCTTCCACCGCAGCAGGTTCTCCGCGTTCGGGTCGTACCGGACGCCGGTGAGGGTGGCTTGGTAGGCGTCGTTGGTGCGGCCGCGGTCGAGTTCCACCTCGGCCAACATGCAGTACGTCCAGGTGTACGTCGGGTCGGTGCGGGCGGCGTCGTAGAGTGCCTCGGCGGCGTCCGCCAGTTGCTTCGCGTGCTTCAGGGCGTACCCCAGGATGGCCAGCGCCCAGGCGTCGCGGGGGGATTTCCGCACCCCCTCGCGGGCGGCCGCGACCGCCGCCGGGTGGCGGCCGAGGCCGGCCCGCGCGCGGCCCAGTTGGGTGTGCGCGATGCCCCAGTCCGGCGTCTTGCCGATGCACTCCCGCGCGTACCGCTCGGCTTCGGCGAACCGCCCGAGGGTGAGCAAGTGGTTGAGGCGTTCGTTCTCGGCGGACACCGCGACGGCTCTTGAAGGCGGGAGGGACGGGTCGGGGTATCGTATCACTCGCCGGGTGCGCGAGCGATTCGCGGCCGGACCCGTGCCGTGACGGCGCGCGACGGACCTTGGACGCGGGGCGGCGGGGCCGTAGGATGGCGAAGCACTCGGAGACCCCCTTGAGCCTCCCCCCCGAACTAACGCGACTGTGCGAGACCACCGGCCGGGTGGTCTATTTCCCCGTCCGGCACCACAGCCCGACGGCGGCACGACTGGTCCGCGAACTGATCGACCGCATCCAGCCGGCGGCGGTTCTCATCGAAGGGCCGTCCGACTTCAACGACCGCATGGCGGAACTGTTCCTGCCGCACCGCCCGCCCATCGCTATCTATAGCTTCGTCTTGTCCGCCGCCGCGCAAGAGCGGCCGCCGGGCGTGATCGCCCCTCCCGGCGAGCGGCGCGGCGTGTACTACCCGCTGTGCGAACACTCGCCGGAATGGCAAGCGGCCCGGCACGGGAACGCCCGCGCCGCAGCCGTGCGGTTCATCGATCTGCCGTGGGCGGACCTCGTCGGACTCGACGACAAGCTGGCGGCCAACCGCTACGCCGATGCGCACTTCCGGCAGCGCGGGGCGTACATGAAGGCGGTGTGCGACCGCCTCGGCGTGGACACCTTCAACGACGCCTGGGACACCCTTTGCGAGGTGGACCCGGCGCTGACGCTCGAAGAGTATTTGCACCGCTGCCACGCGCTGTGCGGGCACATGCGGCTGACCGACGGCGAGCCGTCCGCCCCCGATTTGGCCCGCGAAGACCACATGGCCGGCCACATCCGCGCGGCGGTGGACGAATTCGACGGGCCAGTATTGGTGGTGACGGGCGGGTATCACTCGTTGGGGTTGCTGCGGCTTCTTCAGGGTGGTCCGCACTCTCCGAGTGCGGGTTCTTCGACTTGTGGCACCGGCCTCCGAGCCGGTGATTCCTCCAACACCGGCTC
>JBBRUO010000357.1:0-6522 GCA_038247725.1 Gemmatales bacterium | reverse complement strand
CTGCCGGCGCTGCGGTGCGGCCCCCACGGGGTTTCCAGGGTGGTGCTGGTGGCGATCCCTTCCAGCATGTGCAGCCGCCCGCCGTGGCTCCACTCCCACGCGCCGCAGGTGTGGTGGGTGTCGTCGGTCGCCCACCCGTCCATCAGGTACGTCACGTCATCGGCCTTGTCGTCCCCGTCCGTGTCCTTCAGGAACAGCATCCGCGGTTGGCTCACCACCAGCACGCCGTCGTTGTAGAACTCGAACCCGGTGGGGCAGTGGAGCTTGTCGTAGAACACCTTGCACGAGTCAGCCTTGCCGTCGCCGTTGGTGTCTTCGAGGATGAGGAGCTTGTCGCCCGGCTTCGGGTCGCCCGGCCGCCACAGCGGGTACGTCGGCATGCACGCCACCCACAGGCGGCCCTTGCTGTCGAAGTTGATCTGCACCGGTTTGGCCAGGTCCGGGAACATCTTCTCGTCGGCGAACAGTTCCAGTTTGAACCCGGCCGGCACGCGGGCACCCTTGATCAGTTCGGCCGGCGGGGCGATGTTCGGCCCCATCTCCGGCGGGTTCTCCGAGTACTTGCGGTCCGGCCCGCCGAACCGCGTCGGCGGGACGATCAACTCGCCCGTTTTCGCGTCGTCCGGCTTTTCCGCCACCTGCTTGCCGTCGGCCATGTCCCAGATGTACTGGTCGCGGACGGTGGCCATCGCCCGCAGTTTGGCGTACTCACGGGGGAACGTCTCGGTGTCGTAGGTCCGCCGGCCGCCGTACACGTACCAGCCGTCCACCATGCGGTAATCCTGGTGGTGAATCCAGCTCTTGTCGTTGACGGCCGCACGGACCTTCTCGAAGTCGCTGGTGCCGATCTTCGCCGCGTCGAACGGCGTGGCGAACAGCGCCGCGTCGAGCGCCTGGCCCAGCACCTTGTCGCCGGCCTCGTTCATCTGGAACCCGCCGACGGTGTACTTGCCTTTGCCGGCCGCGAACGCCTTCAGGGTGGGCGTGAGGATGTCCACGAACGCCAGTTTCCGCTTCTCGGCCACGGCCTTCACCCCGTCCGCGTACAGCTTCAGGTTCGCGTTTTCCTTCACGCCGTCGGGCAGGAACTGGTCGCCGGTGTTCTCGAACGCCATCGGCGACACCAGCACGAACCGGGGCGGACTCTTGGCGTCGTCGCGCGGGTACTTGGCGGTGTACTCGTCCAGGAACTTCTCGTATTGGGCTTTGAACGCTTCCACCCCGGCGGGGCCGGCGAACGACTCGTTCCAGCCGAAGAAGCAGAGGAACGTGTCCGGGTTGAAGGCGTACAGCGGGTCGTCGATGCGGGAGTAATCGGCCGACCGCTGCCGCTTGCCCACCTCGTCGGCCGGGAAGCCGAAGTTGCGGACGACCAGCGCCTTGTCCTTGTGCCGCAGGTGCAACATGGTCTCGAAGTGCCCGTACAGGCTCATCCGCTCGGCGGTGGTGTTGCCGACGAACGCGATCCGCTCGCCTTGGGTGAATTCCAGCGGCAACGTGCTGGCGGGCAGCGGCGGCTTCTTCGGCCGCGGGCCGGGGGCGAGCAACTCCTTGACGGCCGTCAAGTCCTTGGACTTCGGCGGCTTCTTCTGGTTCTTCTTCTGCTGGGCGTAACCTTCGGACAGGGTGCCGACGTCGGCGTACAGGCCGATCAGCAGGGCCATTAGCCCGGCGACCAGCGCCGTTCCGGCGAGACGGGAGAGGGAGACGGTCATGATGGGAGGACCCTTCGGGATACCGGGCGGGTGGGAGGCCGCGAGTCGGCGGCCGCTCCGGTTGGGGCGAGTATACCCAAACTGGTGGGGGAAGTCGAACGGCCGATACACGAGCCCACCGACGTTGTCCCAACTGCCGAGAGGGGCACGCAACCCACCTCCCCTCGTTGAGGGGAGGTGGCAGACCGGCCCGCCCCCGCAACGGAATGGGACCGGCTCAGCGGGTTCGTGTACGAGAACAGTGGCCGGCGGGAACCGTCCGCGCCGCGGTCCAGTTAACGGGCATCGTGTTCGTGCGGGTACTGTTGCGGGGGAGCCGCCTCCGGGGATCGCATGCCGTGTGCGGCGGGCTTTCGCCAAATCCGCGCAACCGGCACATTCGCTGACGTTTGCGCGAGTTTCCCCGCCGGAAAACCGACCCGCCGCGTGGCGAAAGCCGGTCGATTTTCGTAAAGTAATACCAATACGACTGATGTGGCACCGCAGACACGGCACCGGCCCCCGTCCCTCCCCGGATCGGCCGACCTGAGGTAAGTTCATGGCAGCCTTAAAGGTTCGGCGGATCGACTTGACCGCGAGCAACGCCAACTCCCAGCTCGCCAAGTTGCGGTCGCAGTTCCGCCTGGATTCGGAGATCGTTACGCCCGCCGCGAAGAAGCTGACGGTGGCGGTGTTCGGGGAGTCGCTCACGCCCATCAAGGCGGTCGAGCGGATCTGCCTGGATGTGCGGGACAAGGGGCTGGCCGCCGCCCTCAAGTTCACCGAGCAATTCGACAAGGTGAAACTGAAGCCGGACGGCATCCGCGTGCCCGTGGCCGAGTTGGCCGCCGCTCATGCCGCCGCCGCCCCGGAGTTCATCGAGACGATCCGCCGCATCCGCTACAACGTGGAGTCGTTCCAGTCCGGGCTGATGCACCGGGACGCCGAGTTGCGGTCGTCGCAGATGCACGAACTGCACCTCCGCTACCGCCCGCTCCGCCGGGTCGGGGTGTACTGCCCCGGCGGGGCCGCCGCCTACCCGTCTACCCTGCTGATGACGGTGGTGCCGGCGCAGGTGGCCGGGGTGAAGGAGATCATCGTCACCATGCCGCCGACGGACAGCGGGGCCGGCAGCCCCGACATGCTGGCCACCTGCCACGAACTGGGCATCACTGAGGTGTACCGCCTCGGCGGCGCGCAGGGGGTCGCGGCGATGGCCTACGGGGTCGAGGGGCTGAAGGCGGTGGACATGATCGTCGGGCCGGGCAACCAGTACGTCGCGCTGGCGAAGAAGTTCGTGTTCGGCCAGGTGGCCATCGACTGCATCGCCGGGCCGAGCGAGGTGGTGGTGGTGGCCGACGAGTCGGCCCACCCGAAGTACGTCGCCCTCGACCTGATCGCGCAGGCCGAACACTCGCCGGGGGTGTCCATTCTGGTGACGTGGACGCCGACGCTGATCGACGAGGTGCAGGTGGAACTGGAGA
This sequence comes from Gemmatales bacterium, assembly GCA_038247725.1. Classification (GTDB taxonomy): domain Bacteria; phylum Planctomycetota; class Planctomycetia; order Gemmatales; family Gemmataceae; genus JALHQU01. The sequence goes on along the minus strand of JBBRUO010000357.1, from coordinate 3,344 downwards.
AGCGGCTGGCCAAGTTGCCCCGCGGCGACCTCGCCCGCGACAGCCTGGAGCGGTTCGGCGCGTTCGTCCTGGCCAAGGACAAACACGAGGCCATCGAGGCGGTGAACGACTTGGCCCCGGAACACCTGCACATCCAGATCCGGGACGTGGACTCGGTGGCCGACGAGATCGACTGCGCCGGGGCCATCTTCCTCGGCAGCTTCACCCCGGTGGCCGTCGGCGACTACGCCGCCGGGCCGAGTCACGTGCTCCCGACGGGCGGGACGGCGCGGTTCGCCAGCGGGCTGAACGCCAACGACTTCCGCCGCCGGACGAGCGTGCTGCGGTACACCCGCAAGGGGCTGAAGGACATCTCCCCCGAGGTGGTGTTCCTGGCCAACAAGGAGGGGCTGACGGCGCACGCCAAGAGCGTCGAGGAGCGGGCCGCCGACACCGGCCCGGAAGCCCGCCCGAAGCCCAAGCCGGAGAAGGTGCAAGCCCCCGCCCCGCTGAAGAAGTGACGGGGGAAGTCTCTGAATCAGAGGAACGCGGATGACGCGGATTTCAACGCGGATCAACGCGAATAAAGACTCGAAGATTGTTTGAAGACAGTCTTCAATCGCTCTTTGTTCTGATCCAATTCATCCGCGCTGGAATCCGCGTCATCCGCGTTCCTCTTCATTTTCATGGATTGGATTCTCGTCCCATGCCTCTTCGCCCCGCTATCACGGCCATGTCCGGGTACATCCCCGGCGAGCAGTTGAACTCGCCGGACGTGGTGAAGCTGAACACCAACGAGAACCCGTACCCGCCGTCCCCGCGGGTGTTCGAGGCGGTTCGCGCCGCCCTCACCGGGGACGTCCTCCGCAAGTACCCGCAGCCGCTCGGCGACACCTTCCGCAAGGCCGCCGGCCGGGTGCTGAACGTCGATCCCGACGGCATCCTCATCGGCAACGGGTCGGACGACATCCTCACCATCCTCACCCGCGCGTTCGTGCCCGAAGGCGGGCGGATGGCGTCGCCGACGCCGAGCTACATCCTGTACAAATCGTTGGCCGAAATTCAGGGCGCGACCTTCCACACGGTGCCGTTTACTCCGGACTGGATGCCGCCGAAGCCGTGGCCGGTCCGCGCCGCGCACCTGACCTTCCTGGCCAACCCGAACTCGCCCAGCGGCACCGTCCTCCGTCCGGATGCCGTGGCGAAACTGGCCGCCGAGGCGGACGGGCCGTTCGTGCTGGACGAAGCCTACGCCGAGTTCGCCGAGACCAACGGGCTGCCACTGCTCGGCACGATCCCGAACCTCGTCGTCACGCGGACGTTCAGCAAGTACTACGCGCTGGCGGGCATCCGCTTCGGGATGGCGATTGCCGACCCGGCGCTCGTGCGCCAGTTGGCGAAGGTGAAGGACTCGTACAACTGCGACGCGCTCAGCCTGGCCGCCGCCACCGCCGCGATTGAAGATCAGGCCTACTACACCGACCTGCGGGCGAAGATCCTGGCCACGCGGGGCCGCCTGTCGGTGGCGCTGACGGACCTCGGCTTCGCCGTCACGCCGAGTCAGACGAACTTCGTCTGGTGCCGGCGAGACGACCGCCCGCTGAAGCCGATCCACGAGGCGCTGAAGGCGAAAAACGTGCTGGTGCGGCACATGTCTTACCCCGACTTCGGCGACGGCCTGCGGATCACCGTCGGCACCCCCGCCGAGGTCGAGACGCTGCTGACCGAGTTGGCCGCCATCCTGGCCCGGTGAAGTTTCAGGCGTACCTGGGCCGTGAGGTCGTGGGTGTCTGGGACTCCAAAACCAGACAGGTACCGCGCGGGCCGGGGTTGCCAAGCGCCGCCCGAATCCGTTGCCACACCTTCCGGCAGGGCTGCTCAGTCAGAGATTGAAGAGAAGCGGATTGGGAACCACAACGGGCACACAGGACACCACGGAGAGACCCGAGCGGGATGCGCGGCTTTTCATTCGTGCTCTTCGTGTCCGGTGGTGTCCTATTGACGTTGTACTGCGGGGAAGCTGATCCACTCTCGGATCGACCACACGTGATCCGTCAGGCCGGCGGCCATCGCCGGCGTTCGCCCCTGATACCGGCCATCGTCGCCCTTCACCCGCAACGTCCGCACGCACCAGCAGAAGTTGTAGCTGAAGTAACTGAACCGCGCCGCCGCCGCCGCGAAGAAGTGCCCGCGCCCGTCGAACTTCTGGTCGCCAACCAACTTTAGGAACGCCTCGTGAACCAGTGCCGTGGCGTCGAGCGAATGCCCTGCCTGTTCGCGGGCCAGCTTCGCCGCCGCGAACTGCCGCAACTCGGCATACACGACCGGCAGCAGCTCCGCCGCCTCCTGTCGGTCGCCGGAGTTCGCCGCCTCCAGGAGTCGCGTGACGGGGGTCATACTGAATCCCAACCGGTGTACAATCACAGCATAGGGAGTTCCGTCATGCCGCTCCGCGACCACTTCCGACCGCCCCTGACCAACATCGCCTCGTGGGAAGAACTGCACGGCGCGTGGCCGGGGGTCATTGCTTTCCGACTGAACACCCTGCTCCCGCCCGACTTCCGGTGCGGGCTGAAGATCCTGCTCGGCACACTCGTCGAGGTGGATGTCGGGGCGTACGAGTTGGAGAGCGCCCGCGACTTCGAACCCGACGCCGGCTCCGGCCTCGCCTGGGAAGCATCGGCCCCGACGCTGCTCCTCGACACCGACGAGTTGACGCCGCCCGAATACGAAGTCCGCGTGTACGACGAGAGTGCGTCCCGCCGGCTCGTCGCGGCGGTCGAGATCGTCAGCCCGCGGAACAAGGATCGGCCGAGTGCCCGCGACGAATTCGTCTCGAAATGCCACGCCATGCTCCAGCAGGACGTGTGCGTCGTGATCGTCGATCCGGTCACGAACCGCGGTGCCAACCTGTACGCGGAACTAGCCGCACGGATCGGGGCCGAGCCGCCCGCGAACGCCGAGGCGTTCCTGTACGCCGTGTCGTGCCGGCCGTTGCATTTCCGCGACCGCACCCGCGTGGAAACCTGGGAACACACGCTCGCCGTCGGCTCCCCGCTGCCGACGCTGCCGCTTTGGATCAGCGACACGCGATACGTCCCGCTCGAACTCGAAATCACCTATACAGAAACGTGCCGGGGTCTTCGGATAGCGTGACTGGGGTCATGCGATGCTCAGGTCGTCGCAAGCTTTTTCGTAGCTCTGCTCCAGGTCCAGCGGGACGACGCGAGTCGGCGTTAGGCGTTCGGCGTGTGAAAGTTTACCCCGCCGTCGCGTGGCGGATGGAGCCGTCACCGGTGGGTGGCCGTGGTGTTGAAGTCGCCCGACTCTCCGAGTCGGTGGGGAAACCACGAACCGACTCGGAG
>JBBRUO010000356.1:0-6530 GCA_038247725.1 Gemmatales bacterium | reverse complement strand
GGCTCGGCTTGCCGTCCGGCGTCACCTGGAACGCGCCGGTGTCCTTGTCCCGCAGGGACTCGATGAACGCGAGGGTCGCTGTCTTCTCCTCGGCCGTCTGCGCGACGGGCACCGGGGCGAGGAGGAGCAGCGCGAGTAGGGATCGCATGTTGACTCCGAAAAAAGAGTTTGGGACAGGATCACAGGATGGAAGGCAGGATGGAAGACACTTTTCAGCATTCTTCTATCCTGCCTTCCATCCTGTGATCCTGTCAATTTCCTTTTCTACTTACTTGAACTCGACGTGGAACGGCATCAGCGCCTGGATCGGCGACTTGCGCGCGTTCAGCACCGGGGCCATCAGTTGCAGCGCCTTCGCCCCGCCCGGCAGCGCCTTCAGTTCCGCGACCGCCTTGCTGAACGGCAGGTCGAGGTCGCCTTCCATCAGCTTGTCCAGGAACGACGAGCCTTTCGGCAGCATGAGGAGTTCCAGATCCTTGGCCGGGTCGAGGCCGGCTTCCTTCTTGGCGAAGGCGATGGCGTCATCCAGCGTTCCTAACTCGTCCACGAGGCCGTTGGCTTTCGCCTGACGGCCGGTCCACACCCGCCCGCCGGCCAAGGACAGCAGTTTCGCCTTCGTCATCTCCTTCTGCCCGGCGGCCACCCGCCCGGCGACGGCTTTATCGGTGAACTGGTCGTACACCTCCTCGATGGTCTCGGTCATCGCCTTCCGCTCGCTCTCGCTCCACTTGAACGTGGTCGAGTTGACGCCGCTGTTCTTCCCCCGGCTGATGACTTGCGTCTTGACGCCGACCCGCTGCTCCAACTGGCCGGTGACGATCTTCATGCCGAACACGCCGATGCTGCCCGTGACGGTGCCCGGTTCGGCGAAGATGCGCCGGGCATTCATGCAGACGTAGTACCCGCCGCTGGCGGCCACGTCGCCCATGCTGGCCACCACCGGCTTCTCGCACACCGCCAGCGCCCGCCAGATGACGTCACTGGCGAGGGCCGACCCGCCGGGCGAATCGACCCGCAGGACGATGGCCTTCACGGTGGCGTTCTTCTCGGCGTCGCGGATGGCCTCGACGATGGTGTCCGACCCGACCGAGCTGCCGCCCATCAGGCTGAACCCGCCCGTCCCGGACGCGATGCCGCCGACGACGTGGATGACGGCGATTTTCGGCTCCTTCGACTCCGGCTTCTTCTTCGGCGACATCATCTCCATGAGGGCGGCCAGCCCGCCGGCGTCGGCCTGCGCCTTCGGCTTGCCGTACCCCCGCTCGATCTTGACCGCGTCCACGCCCAGCACCTTGGCGAATCCGGCCTCGAACTGGTCCTCGTATTGCAGTTTGTCCACCAGGCCGAGTTTGAGGGCCTTGCGGGCGGTGAACGGGCCGCCGTCAATGAGGGTCTCGGCGTCCTTCGGGGTGAGCTTCAAGTTCGGCCGGCCGGCGACCAACCCCGCGACGAGCTCTTTCTCGAAGTGATCGTTCATGAGGCTGGTGATCTGCTCGCGGTTCTCGGCGCTCATATCGGTGCGGAGGTACGGCTCGACGGCCGACTTGTACCCGCCCATCTTCAGCACGTCCACGTCCAGCGTGGCGAGTTTCAGCGCGTCCTTGTAGAAGCTGACCTCGGCCCGCAGTCCGACGAGGGTCAGCCCGCCGGATTCGGGCAGGCTGATGCCGTCGCACGCCAGCGCCACGAGGTACGCCTTCGTGTCGTACTCCTCGGCGTAGGCGAACGCCTTCTTGCCGGCGGCGCGGAACTCGGCGACCGCCTGCCGGAGTTCGTGGACCTTGCCGAAGCCGACGGACAGGTCGGACAGGTGCAGGTACAGGGCGGCCACGTTCTTGTCCTTGGTCGCCTTCTTGATGCGGTCGATCTTCTGCCGCAGGGTCTCGCTGTCGCCGCCGAACGGCCCGTCGGCCGGCGCGCCTTCGTCCAAACTGCCGCCGAGGGCGATGTGGGCGACGCGGGGGAGCGGGGCGGGGTCGTCGTTCTTCGTCGGGTCGTCGGCGACGGCGATCACCGGCACGAGGAGTAGCAGGAGGGCGAAAGACGGGCGCGGCATGGTGGGACTCCGATTCCGGTTGTGTCGGACGGGACGGATACGGCAGCGGGGCGGACGGCGGTCGCGTGTTGCGGTCGCCGATCCGCCGGGTATATTAGCGTCACGCCCGGCCCCCGTCGCCAGCCCGTGCCGTCATGATCTACCGCCCGTTCCGCAACACCGACCCGCCGGCCCTCGTCGAGGTGTGGAACGACTCCCTCACCGGCCGCGGCTCGTACCCCCTGCGGACGCCGGGGGTGTTCGACCGCTGGCTGCTGTGCAAACCGTTCTTCGACCGCGAGTCGCTCATCCTGGCGGTGGACCCGGACACCAACACCGTCGCCGGGTTCGCCCTGGCCGGGTTCGGCCCGAACGAGGAGCGCACCGCCCTCGACACCGCCGGCGGCGTCATCTGCTGCGTGATGGTGCGGCCGAAGTACCGGGGGAAGGGGATCGGCCGGGAACTCACGCGGCGGGCCGAGGAGTACCTGACGGCGCGCGGGGCGGAGACGGTGGTGTTCGGCGCGCAGCGGCCGTTCAACCCGTACCTGTTCGGGCTTTACGGGGGGGCGAACTCGCCCGGCATCCTGGCCAGCGAGCCGGACGCCGACGGCTTTCTGCGGAAGCTCGGGTACGAGCCGGCCGAGTCGCATGTGGTCTTTCAACGGAACCTGGAGACCCCGTTGGAAGTGGCGGACGCCCGGTTCGTCGGCCTCCGCCGGCGGTACGACATCCAGCTCATCCGCCCGACGTCCAGCGCGAACTGGTGGGAGGAAACGGTGTGGGGGACGCTGGAGCCGACCGAGTTCCGGGTGGTGGACAAGTTGACCGGCCAGCCGGCCGGCCGCGCCGTCCACTGGGAGTTGGAAGGGTTCAGTTGGAAGTGGAACCGCCCGGCGGCGGGCCTGTTCGATGTCGAGATTCGGGCACACCTGCGGACGCAGGGCCTCGCCAAGTTCCTCCTCGCCAGTATCCTGCGCCTGCTCCAGGATCAGTTCTTCGCGGTCGCCGAGTTGCAGGTGTGGGCCGACGACCCGGCCGGTTTGGGCATCTGCCAGTCGCTCGGCTTCGAGCGGGTGGATGTCGGCTACCGGTATCGGAAAGTCGGCACCGACCCGGTCTCGGAGTGAGCGAACCGAATCGATGACTTACGTGTTGATCTACCTGACCCTCGTCGCCGTCATGAGCGCGGTCGCCTTCGTCACCTACGGGGTGGACAAGCGGCGGGCCGGCGAGTTCGGCGCGCGGCGGGTGCCGGAGCGGACGCTGCACCTGATGGGCTTGCTCGGCGGGTGGCCGGGCGCTCTTGCCGCGCAACGGCAGTTCCGGCACAAGACGAAGAAGGCGTCCTTCCGGCTCGCCTTCTGGTTCGTCGTGTTCCTGCACGTCACCGTCGTCGCCGGCGTCGCGTACCTGTTCGTCGGCCCGGTCGGGAGTTAAGGCCGTCCGCTCACTTCGGGTTCGCGCACAACTTCGTCATGGCCACGCCCATCGCCTCGCCGATCAGGTAGTAAGTCTCGGCGTTGGTGTTCCAGTGGTACGCCTGCCCGGACGGCGACTGGTCCTTGTCCCGCCAGAACGCCTTCGTGCCGACGAACGCGACGTTCCCCTGGAACTCCTTCAACTCGGCTACGGCCGCCTGCGCCTTCATCAGAGACAGAGCACGCGGGTGCTTCTCCTCCGGGCCGCTCATCCCCGTCTCCGCGATGACGAACGGCAGGTTCGGCGCGCCGAGGTCCTTGCGCAGGTCGCGGATGAAGTGGGCCATGTTCTTCTCGTACTCGTCGTTGAAGGCTTGGTTCACGCGGTCGTTCCACCCCTGGTGCCAGCCGAATCCGACCAGTTCGTGCCCGCGGCCGGCGAGTTCCGGGAACTGCTTCGTCAGGTCCGCGAGAACCGCTTTGGTTCGCGTCACGACTTCCTTGTAGTACGGCCCCACGTCGCCCCCCGCGCTCGGCGGGCGGAAGTCCTTGCCGAGACTCTTCCCGCCCCACGCCAGTTTGATGAGAAGGACCGGTTCCGCGCAGGCGTCGCCGACGACGGTGCCGAACCCCAACTCCGGCCCGATGCGATCCTCGCTGGCCCCGTAGCCCGCCGTGAGGCCGCCCTTGCGGTCGAGGTAGTGAATCCACACGTCGTCGCGGACGGCCCAGGTGTCGCCCTTCCCGCGGAGGTGCTTGTACTTGTCGGCCGTCGCTTTGTTCGTGACGAGGTGTTCCAGGCTGCCCATGCCGCCGTTGCGTTTCGGGTCGGCCTTCACGAACCCGCTCCCCTGCATGTTCGACTGTCCGGCGAGGACGAACACCTTGACGGGCTTGGGCTTTTCATCGGCACGCAGCGAGGCGAGCGGCAGCAGCAGGACGGCCGCCGACGTGAGGAATCGGTTCAAGATCGGACTCCGGGAGAGGAGAGGGACGGGGGGCGAATCACCCCTGACGGGCGGGCAACTTCTGGGCGCTATTCGCGGTCGCGTCGTACTTCGCCGCCTCGGTTTCGTCGGTCACCACGTCCAGCACGGCGGCGAAGTCGGCGACATCGTACCACCCGCCGTCGGCGAAATCGACCACCGCCCGGCCGGAGTAATTGACCGTCACGACTCGTCCGACGCGGCCGGCGAACCGGGTCAGATCCGGCCGCGCGTCGGCTTTCACGCGGACGAACTGGTCGGTCCACGCCCGCTTCAGGTCGTCCACGGCGGCTTTCGAAGGGAACGGCATGGGGTCACGCGGGGGGAGCGTCGCCTTCGGGCGGTTTCGGCTGCGCGGGTCGGGTCAGTGGTCGCCACGACGAGCGGAGGCGGGGAGCGTGGGGATATTTCTTCACGGAATCGACGTGACCGTACGTCGGGCCGGATCGAGCCGCGATGGCGTTGCTGTAGGTGGTCAGTTTCACTGAGAACGTCGGCGCGGGCATCTCAGGTTTCTTCATGTTCGTCCTCCTCAGTTGTCGTTTCGGGTTGTTCGATGAGGATCAGTCGGCGTTCGACGACGATTCGATTATACCCGTCAACCACCTGAACGAGGTACTCTCCCGATTCCGGAAACGCGAGGTTGGTCACGCCCCATTCGATAGACACGCAATCAAGGACGAGTTCGAGACCACCCGACACTTCACTTGATGGGGACTCCCATAACGGATCCGCCTCCGGGTCGGTCGTAGCGAATCGGAGACGGAGCGTCGTGGGTTCGAGGCTTTCAGTCAGTTCCGCGAACACATAACAGACGGGGATGGTGACGGGAAAGACGCTGGCCGCGAATCGGTCGAACAACCCCAGTAGAGTTTTCCGACCCGTGTACGGGTCGGTGTGAATGCCGTCGCAGATCAGGAGTGAGATCGGGACGACTGGTGGCAGCAACTCTGGCACGACGGCACCTCGCAGGGTTGCTGAATGATACTTGCCGACTGACGTGGGATCAACTCGTCATCCCCGGAACAGTTGCGGGCCACGGTGCGGCGGGTCGAAGTCGAGCCGCTTGAGGAACTGCAGCGCGTCGGCCGCGCCGAAGTCGCGGTCCAAGCCGGGGTCGTGCCAGTCCACGCTCAGCGGGCCGTCGTACCCGATCTCGTTCAGCACCCGCAGGATGGCGTCCCAGTCCACCCCGCCTCGGCCGGGCGAGCGGAACTGCCAGCCGCGGCGGGGGTCGCCGCTGGGCCAGTAGCCGGCCATCACCCCGGTGCGGCCGGTCAGGGTCAGCACCGCGTCCTTGATGTGGACGTGGTAGATGCGGTCGGCGAACCGGCGGAGGAACTCGGCCGCGTCCACCCCCTGCCAGAGGAAGTGGGCGGGGTCGAAGGTGAAGCCGAACTCGTCGCGGCCGTTCAGCGCGTCGAGAACCACCTCGGAGGAGTACAAATCGTAGGCGAGTTGGCCGGGGTGGACCTCGCAGGCGAAGCGGATGCCGCAGTCGCGGGCGGCGTCGAGGATCGGCGTCCACAGCTTGGCGAACTGCTTGAGCGCGTCGGCGATGACGCCCGGTTTCGGGGCCGGGTAGCCGCCGACGTAACTCCAGATGGGGGACCCGGTGAACCCGCTGACGACGCCCGCGCCGAGTTTTTCGGCCAGCCGAAAGGTCGCCACCATCTCCTCGGCGGCCCGCTGTCGCACCTGAGCCGGGGTGCCGTCGCCCCAGACGTAATCGGGGAGCAACCCCTGGTGGCGGTCGTCGATGACGTCGCACACCGCCTGTCCGACTTTATGCGCCGCGACCACCGGCGTGTGCAGGTCGTACCGGGCGAGGAGGTCCAGCCGGCCGGCCGCGTAAGTCTCGTCCGACTGCCCCCGCTGCACTTCCAGGTGATCGCCCCAGCAGCACAGTTCGACGCCCTGATAACCCCACTCGGACGCCTTCGCGGCGAGGACATCGAGGGGCGTATCCGCGAACGGCCCGGTGAACAGGATGACCGGCCGGGGCATGTCCGTTCCCCCAAAAGTGCGGGAGGGGGGGGGGGGGGGGGGGCGGGCCGCCCCGGCCCCGGGGGCGCCGGGGGCGCGGGC
>JBBRUO010000355.1:0-6542 GCA_038247725.1 Gemmatales bacterium | reverse complement strand
GGTTCCTGTCGCAGGTGGTGACGCTGGAGACGGGCGATTTGATCTTCACCGGCACCCCGCCGGGCGTCGGCATCTCGCGGAACCCACAGGTGCTGTTGAAGGCCGGCGACGTGGCCGAGGTGGAGATTCAGGGGATCGGGGTGTTGAAGAACCCGGTCGTGGCGGAGTGAGTCGGTTCGCGCGCCGAACTCGCCCCAACGGGGCGACCGACTCTGCCGCCTCTCCGGGGCAAGAGTCGGTGTCACGCCTTCCCCAACACCAGGTCCACCACCCAGCAGCCGCGGACGTGAACGCCCGGCTCGCGGCAGTGGGCGAGGATGACGGCGTCCTCGCACCCGGCTTCTTGCAGCGCGTCGGCCAGGATCGGCATCGCGGCGAACTCGCGCTCCTCGTACATCTTCGCCGCGATGCCGACCGTGTGTTCGGTGCGCCACGACGGATCGAAGACGACCGGGCGGAACGGGTTGCCGATCACGTCACGGAGGAGGGGACATGCGGCCGTGCTTAACTCGCCACGAGCGTAACGCCAAGCGGAGGTGGTTGCGAGCCTGGGAAGCATGTGATTGCGAAAAGAGGCTGCGTACACCAATTGGATGAAGCTGATGGCCCCGGTTCGAGCAGTGGTATCCCAATCCCAAGTACCGTAGACACTGAGGAGTTCGGACATGCGTTGCCTCAACAACACCGTCTCGTTCTCATTCAAGTTACTCCGGAAAAAGAGAAGTAGCTCACGGTTAGCAGCCTGGAGGCGTTCGACATCGCCGTCCGCGTCTGCGATTATTTCCGCCTCGACAACCAGTTCGCGCAGCCAACTGATCGGCATACGTTCCCACGATGCCCTCGCACATCCGCACAGGAAAAGTCGCATTTTTCGCACGCTGCTCTTGTCGCCCAAGAACCTCAGCATGGCCAGGTCGTCCGTCGTCGTCAGCCACTCTTGCTCTTCCATCGCTCGCCCTCCACGGTTTTTCCCGTCGGTGGTTGGCCCCTTGCTGGCGCGGCGGGCTAACAAGACTTTCACTCGTCGTTAGAATACCGCCATGCTCGCTCTCACGCCAACGGTCGTTCCCGCGCCGCCGGTCTGCCCCACGCAGTAGAATGAGCTTACCGGATGAGAGGAGATGTCATGACGCCGGAAGAACTGGACGCCGAAGAAGCGAAGTTGCCGCAGTTGATGGCGCAAGCGGTGCGCGAAGCCGCCGCCCGCGCCGCCGCCACCGCGGAGAGTGTTCTCCGGGTGGAGAACGGGTTCCTGGTCGAAGTTTTCCGCGACGGGACGACGCGGGTTCTCAAAGCGATGGAGCCGTGGGCCCCTGCCCGCGTCGGCGAACGCCGGGTGGGCCGATGACGGTACCGCGGATGCGGATGTTCGCCGGCCCGAATGGGTCTGGAAAAAGCACGCTGAAAACGGTGGTGCCGACCGATCTCCTCGGCCACTACTTGAATCCCGACGAAATCGAAGCGGCCATCCGGGCGGCCGGGGAGTTCGATCTCTCGCAGTTCGGCACCGCCGTCAGCGGCCGCGACGCCCGCGATTACTTCCGCCGATCCGGGTTCCTGACGTCTGTCGGCCTGGCGGACGGGGTGGACCGGATCGTGTTCGAAACCGACCGGATCGCCTTCCCCCAGACGCCGATCAACTCGTACTACGCCTCGGTCCTGACAGACTTCCTTCGACGGGCACTGCTGGCCGCGAAAGTGTCGTTCAGTTTCGAGACCGTGATGTCCGCGCCGGACAAGCCGGAGTTGCTGAAGACGGCCCAGGCCGCCGGATACCGCACGTATCTCTATTTCGTGGCGACGGACGATCCGGCGATCAACGTGGCACGAGTCCGACAACGGGTACTCGCCGGCGGGCATGACGTGCCGACGGACAAGATCGTCTCGCGGTATCACCGGACGCTCGAATTGCTGTCGTCCGCTGTTCGTGACACGAGTCGCGCGTACCTGTTCGACAACACCGGGGCCGCGCTCGTCTGGCTGGCCGAGGTCACGAACGGCACCGCCTGGGAACTGAAATCGGACCAACTGCCGAAGTGGTTTCGCGCCGCTGTGTGGGACCGACTGCCGCGCGGCTGAGAGTCTTGTTCCTCTCGTGGTTTCACCCCACGCCGTTAGAATACCGCCATGCTCGCCCTCACGCCAACGGTCGTTCCCTCGCCGCCGGACCACTACCGCGACCCCCTGCACATCGGCGGGATGCGGCTCGCCACGCGGTTCGTGCTGGCCCCGCTCGCCGGGTACACGAACTACCCGTTCCGTCGGTCCATCCGCGAGATCGGCGGGGCCGGCCTCTGCACCACCGACCTCGTGAACGCCCGCGCCATTCTGGAAGGGTCGAAGAAGTCGATGGAGTTGCTCGTCACCGGACCCGACGACCGCCCGCTGTCCGTGCAAATCTTCGGCGGTGACGCGACCGAGTTGGCGGGCGCGGCCAAGTGGTTGCAGGACTACGGCGCGACGATGATCGACATCAACATGGGCTGCCCGGTGCGGAAGGTGGTGCGGGTCGGCGGCGGGTCGGCCATGATGTGCGACACCAGCGGCGGCACGGTGCGGCTCGTCGAACAAGTGGTGAACGCCGTGGCCATCCCGGTGACGGTGAAGATGCGGCTCGGCTGGGACGACGAGAATCTGACCGCCCCGTACTTCGCCCGCGAGTTCGAGCGGATCGGCGTGGCGGCGGTGACGATCCACGGCCGCACCCGCGAGCAGGGGTTCGGCGGGACGGTGAACCACGACGGCATCCGGCAAGTGGTGGAGGCGGTGGACCGCATCCCGGTGTTCGGCAACGGCGACGTGCGGAGTATCGCGGACGCCGCGCGGCTGATCGAGGAGACCGGCTGTGATGGCATCGCCATCGGTCGCGGGGCGCTGGCGAATCCGTGGTTTTTCAAGCAACTGGCCGCGTGGGTGGCGACGGGCGAGCCGGGCAGCCGGGGGAGTTATCACGACCGGCTGGCGTTCATGCGGCGGCACCTGGTGCGGCTGATCGACTGGCGCGGGCACGAGGGCGCGGGGTGCGCGCAGTTCCGCAAGGTGGCGAGCTGGTACACGAAATCGCTGCGGATGCCGAAGGCCGTGCAGCACCAGTTCAACATGCTGAAGACGGTGGCCGAGTTCGACGCGCTGGTGACGCCGTTCGCCGACAGCGGCCCACCCGCCGGGTGGACCGAGTGGGACGCCACCAGCGCCGAGGTCAGCGTCCCCGCCGGCCCGAACGCGCACTGGTGATGGCGTCGGTCGGCGGGCGGCTGTACAGTAATGGCGCAGTCGCCCTCTCCACTCCGTCGGTCGTCGCCATGTCACACCCGTACCATTTGCTCGATGTCGCGTCCGTGGTCACCCCGGCGCTGGTGTTCTTCCCGGCGATGATCCGGCGGAACATCCGCGAGGTGGTGGCCATGGCCGGCGGGCCGCACCGCCTCCGCCCGCACGCCAAGACGCACAAGTGCCCGGAGGTCGTCAAATTGCAACTGGCCGAGGGGGTGACGAAGCACAAGTGCGCGACCATCGCCGAGGCCGAGATGCTGGCCGCGGCCGGGGCGACGGACGTGCTCATCGCGTACCCGATGGTCGGGCCGAACGTGAAACGGGTGGTGGCGCTGGCCAAGCTGTTCCCGCACGTCGCGTTCTCGGTCATCGCCGACCACTCGGCGGCCATCAAGCAACTGTCAGAGGCGGCCACGGCCGTCAGCGTGGTCATCGGTGTACTGCCGGACATCAACGTCGGCATGGACCGCACCGGCACCACGCTGGCGGCGGCCGGCGAGCTGTACCGTCTCCTGTTCGCCCTGCCCGGCATCGCGCCCGCCGGGCTGCACCTGTACGACGGGCACAACAACATGGAGAGCCGGGCCGACCGCGAGGCGGCGGTGCGGGCCACGCTGACGCCGGTGCTGGAACTGCGGGGCCGGCTGGTCGCGGCCGGGTTCGCGGTGCCCCGGATTGTCGCCGGCGGCACCCCCGCCTTCCCCGTGTACGCCGCCATGCAAGAGGTGCCGGACCTGGAAAGTTCGCCCGGCACCTATGTGCTGCACGACGCCGGCTACGGGTCGAAGTACCCGGACTTCGGGCAGGTGCAACCGGCGGCGGTGCTGGTGACGCGGGTGGTCAGCCGGCCGACGCCGACGCGGGTGACGTTCGACCTGGGCACGAAGGCGGTGGCCGCCGATCCGCCGATGGCGAAGCGGATCGCGCTGCTGGACTTCCCCCCGCACACGCCGGTCGGGCACAACGAGGAGCATTACGTCGTCGAGACGCCGCACGCCGACCGGTTCGTCCCTGGCGACGTAGCCTACGCGCTGCCGGCGCACATCTGCCCGACAGTGGCCCTGCACCGGGAGGCGCTGACGGCGGCGGACGGCCGCATCACCGGGGCGTGGCCGATCACCGCCCGCGACCGCCGGCTGACGGTCTGACTCGCCGAACCGGGTTCCCGCGATAAACTTCACTCATGCTCACGGGCGAAACGAAAATCCGGGTGCGGTACGCCGAAACCGACCGCATGGGGTTGCTCCACCACGCGAACTACCTCGTGTACTTCGAACAGGCGCGCACGGACCTGCTCCGCGACATGGGGCACACCTACCGCGACCTGGAAGACCAGGGGTTTTTCCTCGTGGTCACGAAGGTGGAATTGAAGTACAAGCGGCCGGCCCACTACGACGACGAGTTGACCGTCCGTACCACCGTGACGCGGACGACGCCGGTGCGGTTGGAACACAGTTACGAGGTGATCGGGCCGGACGGCGGGGTGTGCTGCGACGGGGCGACGACGCTGGCGTGCGTGGACGCGGACGGTAAGATCCAGCCCATGCCGGCGTGGCTGAGCGGGGCCAAGTGACGAACAATTTGAAATGGAAAATGGAAACGGGACCGTGACAAGAACCAAGAGCGGGCGTATCGCGGACTGAGACACGAACCCGGTAGCGATGTCCCATCGCGCGCCGTGTGGGGCATGCAACCCACCTCCCCTCGTTGAGGGGAGGTTGGCGGCGCAGCCGCCGGGGAGGGGGTCTTCTTCGGCTCTGGTGGAGGGAAGCTCCCCTCCCGCCGAGTTCCACTCGGCGACCTCCCCTCAACGCGGGGAGGTGAAAGACCGGTCCGCCCGCAATGGGATGGGACTTCCCAAGCGTTTTCGCGTCCGAGCGCGGGAGCGACGCCGACACCGTTTTTCCATTGTCCATTGCCTCGAAGGGGGAAACCGTGCAGCGCCGGACCTGGATCCATCACGTCCTCCCGTTCGTCTTCGCGGCGCTGCCGTTGGCCGCCGGGGCGCTCATCTTCGCCGCCATCCCGCCGGCCGCGCGGGTGGACTACCTGACGCGGCTGGAAGACTCGCACATCGACTGGCTCATCCTGGCCCTCGGCGCGCTGCTATTCACCGCCCAGACGCTGCTGGCGTGGCAGGCGCTGAAACTCCGCGACGACGACGGGCGGCCGGTGCCGGCGACCGACCGCAGCCCGTTCAACGAGACGCCGGACAAGTGGCTGTCGCAGCTCGCCCAGGCGGCCGAGTGGTTCCCCTTGCTGGGGCTGATCGGCACCGTCGCCGCCATCCTGCAGACGTTCAGCTCGTTCTCCCCGGACAAGCCGCCGTCGTACTCCGAGATCATCCAGAAGTACGGCCCGGCCATCACCGCCACCGGCAGCGGGCTGTTCATGGCGCTGATGAACATCCTGCCGTCGTGGATGGTGCGGATGGGGCGGGACGTGATCACGACGCTCGCCGGGCCGGGCACCCCGCCGCCCCCGCCGCCGACGTACCGGCCGGCGGAGTCCCAGGATTACGTCCCCCTGTCCCAGGCTCCGGCCGTGTCGGCCAGCATCGGCAAGCCGGAGGGCCGCGCGTGATCCAGTCGCCCCGCCGCTCCGTCACCTTCTTCTTCGTGCCGCTCATCGACGTGCTGATCCTGTTATTCTGCATGTTCCTGCTGCTGCCCATCGTCAGCAAGCCGGACGACGAACAGGCGGGCAAGGAGAAGAAGAAGAACGCCGGACTCCCGACGGACGTGGCCGAACTGCAAGACGAGTTGCTGCTCGCGCGGCAGCGGGTCAAGAACCTGGAAGCCGACCGGGCCACCGAGGGCGAGCGGACCGTGGTGCCGGTGCTTCAGGTTGACGGGCGGGACGGCACGCTGTTCTACTACGATAAGACAGGCCCGCAGCCGGTGCGGGTGGACGTGGAGACCCAGGCCGACGCCCAGGTGTTCATCAACCGCCAGAAGCAGGTGGCGAAGGGGCAACCGGTCCACTTCCTGATCCTGATGCCGCGAGAACTGTCCGGGTTCCCGACCGGCCCGCAGCGGAAGGAGTACCGCGACTGGTTCGAGCAGCGACAGGCGGCGTACACGTTCGACGACCCGTGGTCGGCCAAGTGACGCGGAATGAGTTGGACGGACGGGAGGGATTCGCCTCCCCGCAGCGAGGGGCGGCCAATTCTTCCACCTCCCCTCGCTGCGGGGAGGTCGGTTGCGAAGCAACCGGGAGGGGAGATCGGTTTCCGGGAGGGCGAGGCTCCCGCGAGCCGCGAGAGTGAT
>JBBRUO010000354.1:0-6577 GCA_038247725.1 Gemmatales bacterium | reverse complement strand
TACGCTCAGCCGAGCTACGGTTGTTCCGGCGTCGGCACCAGCTTCTCCACACCGGCGCACATGGGCGGTCTCCAGCAGCACTCCTCCGCTTACGGATCCGGCTACTATCCGTCGGGTTACACCACCCCGACCTACGGCCTGTCACACGGTTCTAGCTACGCTCCGTCGGGTTACGGTACCCCGAGCTACGGCCAACAGTACGGCTATCCGCAGAACTTCAACAACAACTTCGGCGTCAACCCCGGTGGCAACTTCGGCCTGAACCCCGGTGGCAACTTCGGTGTGAATCCCGGTGGCAACTTCGGCCTGAACCCCCGTGGCAACTTCGGCCTCGGCGGCTTCATGCCCCGCTTCCGCTAAGAAAACGCAAAGGCCTGAAGCAGTCCGACGGCGGCGTGTCTGGCAGTCTCCCTGCCGGACACGGCCGCCATCGGTCGTTTTGGACGGTTCCCCTTTAGTGGTCTCGCTGGCTCACTTCTTCGGGCTCTTCACGTGCTTGTCGAGCCACTCCAGCCACCGCGCCCATAGATCCAGGTTCGTCTCGCGGGCGATGGGGCCGTGCCCCTCATAAGGATACATGTACAGCGCCGCCTCCTTGCCCAACCCGTCCAGCGCGGCGAACATCGCCTCCGAATTGATCGGGTTGGTGCCGACGTTCGCGTCCTCCATGCCGTGGTACATCAGCAGCGCGCCGTTGACGCGGTTCGCCCACAACAGGGGCGACATCTCCAGGTACTGCTCGCGGGCGTCCCACAGTTGCCGCCGCTCGGACTGGAAGCTCATGCTGGTGAGGGTGCGGTTGAAACAGCCGTCGCCGGCGATCCCGGCCTTGAAGAAGGGCGTGTGCGCCATCGCGTTGGCGGTGCTGAACGCGCCGTAGCTGTGCCCGCCGCACGCCAATCGGTCGCGGTCGATGAGGCCCCGCTTGTCGCACTCGTCGATGGCCGCCCACAGGCCGTTGCGCAGGTCCGGAATGTAGTTGTCGTTCATCCGCCCGGTCGGGCCGACGATGGGCACGTCCGGTTCGACGACCGCGTACCCGGCCAGCGTCAGGATGGACACGCTCCTCGGGCTGGGGGTGGTGAACCGCCCCGTCCCGCCTCCCGTGCGGCCCCGCACGGCCGCCTGGTCGTAGGCCGCCTGGTCGGCGTACTCGCGGGGGTAAATCCAGAACAGCGCCGGCTGCTTGCCGGTGGCCTTCGGCGAAGTCGTCACCTTCACCCAGAACTTGAACCCGTCCGCCCGCGTCACCTTGAACCGCTCGACTTTCAGGTCGTGGTACCACGGGGTGCGGTCCACGTTCTTCGTCAGCTTGGTCGCCTTGCCGGTGGCCAGATCGGTGACGAACGAGTCCGGCACCACCTTCGTGTTCTGGCGCGTGGTGAACACCCGCTCGATGTCGTCGCCGTCTACCGCGTCCACGGTTTCCAGCGTCTCGCCCTTGCCCTCGAAGACGCGCATCTTCTTGCCAGTCTTGATGTCGATGGCGTCGATGAACGGCTTGGCGAAGCTGCTCGCGGAGGTGCCGCGACCGCGATCCGACCCCGTCACGTACACCGCGCCGGTCGAGGACACGCGGACGGCCGTGGTGTCGCCGACGGGCTTGGTCATCAGGCCGCTTCCCGAGAAGCCGCCGGGGCGGAAGCCGCCGCGTTGCTCGTCATCGGCCGAGTCATCGCTGTCCGTGTCGTCTTTCTTCGTCTCGTCCTTTTTTTTCGGGTCGGAGGCCGATCCGCTGCGCGAGATGACGTAGGCGGGCGACTTCGGGTCGGCGGTGTCGATGCCCGTGACTTGCCGCCGGCCGCTCACCGTCTGCGTGACGAACACCCACCGGCCGTCCTCGGAATACTGCACGCTCTGGATGCGGTCGGCCGATTCGAACACGACTTTCGCGTCACCCTCCCCGAACGGCGGCAGCCACTGCATCACGCGATCCTTCCGCACCACCGCCTTCGCGTCGTCCTTCTTCGTCGGCTCCTCGTCCTTTTTCGCCGGCTCTTCTTTCGTGTTGACGGGTTCGGGTTGAAGGAACGATAGCCCTTTTCCGTCCGGCCGCCACTCCATCGACCGCTTGGCGTCCGGCTCGGCCGTCTCCCGGCGGCCGGGGGTCGGCGGGTCCACCGGGTCCGGGTCGGTCGGGTCCATTGGGTCGGGGTCCGGGTCGGGGCCTTTGCCACCTTTCCCCTTCGTCACGTTGCGTTTCGGCCCGGTCGGCGTCTTCGGGTCGGGCGTCGGCGGTTGCTGTTCGCCTTCCCGCAGGGTGCGATCCGACAGCGTGCTCAGCGACTTGCCACTCGGATCCCACAGGCTTTCCGTTGAGCCGAACCGCTGGAACGGCGAGAAGTACGAGAACGGTTTTTTCACCGTGGAGACGCGGAACGCACCTTCGCCCGGCGCGGCGGACACGCTCCGGAACATGGCCGGCGCGCCGACGTTCGTCACCTGGCCGTCGGCAATCGTGACGAGGGCGAGTTGGCCGGTGAGCAGGTGTTCGAGCAACCGCATCTCGAACGGCGAGTCGAGCAGGTAGCGGTACGTCCGCGACGGGGAGGTGCCGTCGCGGGTGAGGCGGACTTTCGGTTCGGTGGCGACGTCGAGTTTCGGCACCGGCCGCTTGCCCCCGTCGGGCAGCAGGACCGTCTGAATCCGCTTGCCGTCCTTCGACCATTGCAACTCCGTCACGAGTGTGGCGAGGACGGGGGTGTTCGTGATCTGCCGGCTCTCGCCGGTTTCAGTGTCCGCGACCCGGAGGTGCGTGGCGTCGGGCGACAGGGAGAGGAAGGCCAGCTTCGAGCCGTCGGGCGACCACGCGGGGCTGGCCAGCCGCGCGCCGGCCGGGGCCTTCACGGCGACCGTGCGGTTCTCGCCGGGGAAAACCAGCTCGTACCCCTCCGCGCTCTGCACCCAAAGGTCGCGGGCGCGGCAGGCGACGGGGTTGAACGCCATCTCGGCCAGGTGGACGCACGGGGAGCCGAGGCGGGCGAGGCTAGGCAACCCGTCCCGCTTGGCGACGAGGAACTTCCGCCCGTCCGGGCTGAGGTTCGTCAGCGACACGTTCTCACCGCGGGCGGCGAGGACCGCTTCCATGATCTCCTTCGGCGGCGTCAGGTACGCCTCCTTGCCGAGAAGCGCGGCCTCGGCGTGACCGGTGGCCGGCGACGCCCCGACCGCGCGGGGGACCGGCGCGACTTCGACCACCCTCGCCGGCTGCGCGGGGGCCGGGGTGATGGCGACCACGGCGGCGACCAGCGCGACGAGCGCGAGGCACGCGACCGACCAACGACGGACAGGCATGGCGGTTCCTCGAAGAACTGTGGGAGTACGACACGATAACCGAACGTGAACCCACCCAAGCTGGAATACCCGTCACGGTACGAGGTGAGCGAACCGTTGGCCCGGAAGCTAGCCCGCCGGGGGCGGACGGGGGGTCTGGCAAAACTTTCTGGCAAGTCGGAAGACCTCACCCCCCGGCCCCCTCTCCGTCCCGGAGAGGGGATGTTCAAAAGGGACACGTCGCCGTTCGTCCACGTTCCGGGCGTGGTCCCCCAGGTGGTTCGGTTCCTCACGCCGAATGCTCGTTCCACCGGTACGGGTTGAACACCCCTTCTCCGGGACGGAGAGGGGGCCGGGGGGTGAGGTCTTTCCCGACCTCCGGCAAGGCCAGAACTTCCGATTGCCCGAAAGATTTGCCAGACCCGCGGACGGGTGAACCCACACGAGTTCTTCATTCGCATCCGCCGCCGCGTTTCGGATAATACCGTCACGTCTCTCGTGAAGCCGCGTTTCTCCCGACCCGGAGGTTCTCCATGACGTTCCGTTCCGCACTCACCCGACTGCCGTTGCTCGCGCTCGCCGCGGGCCTCGCGGTCGTCGCTGGTACGTACGCCCAGGACGCTAAGCCGCAGGCCGTGTGGCCCGGCCTTCAGAAAGACGGCACCGTCCAGCTCCCGAACGGGTGGAAACTCCAGCCGGCCGGCTCGCACCTCGAAGTCGGCGACTTCCCCGTGAACATCCAGTTGCACCCGACCGGCCAGTACGCGGCGGTGCTTCACTGCGGGCTGAAGGACCACGAGGTTCACATCCTCGACCTGAACGCGAAGAAGCGGAAGATCGTCTGCCGCGTCACGGTGGATCAAGCGTTCTACGGACTCGCGTGGTCGCCGGACGGCAAGCAGGTGTACGCCAGCGGCGGCGAGTTCGACATCGTCCACGTGTGGGACTTCGACAAGGGGTTTCTGCACAACCACCGCGAACTGGACGTGTCCGGAGTGCCGGGGGTGAAGCGGTCGGTGCCGAGCGGGATCGTGCTGGACGCCGGCGGCAAGGACTTGTTCGCCTGCGCGTTGTGGGCCGATGCCGTGATCCGCGTGCCACTGGACAACCCGGCGAACAAGGTCGTCATCCCGCTCGCCCTGTCACCGGAAATGAAGAAAGACCTGCCGAAGTTGGGCGACCCGCCCAGTCCGCCGGACGGCCGCAAGGAAGACAAGAAGGTACAGCCCCAGGCGGCCGAAGACGCGGCCATCGCCCCTGACAACGGCTACCCGTACACCTCCTTCCCGGAGCCGGGCGGCAAGCGGCTGTTCGTCACCCTGTGGGCGAAGGCCGGGGTCGCGGTCGTGGACCTGGAGAACAACAAGTTGACGGGTGTGTGGAAGACCGCCTCGCACCCGACCGAGATGGCGATGGACCCGAAGGGCAAGACGCTGTACGTCTCCTGTGCGAACTCGACGCAGGTGACGGTGATCGACGTGGCGACCGGCGACACCATTCAGACCATCAACGCCGCCCTGTACCCGCAAGCGCCGGCCGGCAACACGCCGAGCAGCCTGGCCCTGACGCCGGACGGCGAGATGCTGTTCGTCGCCAACGCCGACGCCAACAACCTGGCCGTGTTCAACGTGACCGACCCGAAGTTCGCCAAGCCGCTCGGCTTCATCCCGACCGGCTGGTACCCGACCAGCGTGCGGTTCAACAAGATCGACAAGACCATCTACGTGGCGAACGGCAAAGGGAACTTGAGCAGGGCGAATCCGAGCGGGCCGGGGCCGGGTATCCCGTTCGAGCGCGGGCTGTTGGAGTACATCGGCGGCCTGTTCCGGGGGACCGTCGCCGCGATCCCGATGCCGACGCCCGTGGCGATGGCGAAGCTGTCGAAGACGGCCTACGAGTGTTCGCCGCTGAAGAAAGACGCGGAGGTGAACAACGCCGGCGTCGAGAAGGACAACCCGATCCCGCAGAAGCTCGGCGGCAAGTCGCCCATCAAGCACGTCATTTACGTGGTGAAGGAGAACCGCACTTACGACCAGGTCTTCGGCGACATGGCTGCTCGGCCGAAGAACCCGAAGGGCAACGGCTCACCGGCGATTTGCCTCTTCCCGGAAGACATTACGCCGAACCACCACAAACTCGCCGACGAGTTCGTGCTGCTGGACAACATCTATGTGGACGGCGAGGTGAGCGCCGACGGCCACGAGTGGAGCATGGGGGCGTATGCCACCGATTTCGTGGAGAAGCTGTGGCCGCTGAGCTATCGCGGCAGCCCGAAGGGCACCTTCGGCTACCCGTCCGAGGGGGCGGTGGACTCCGCCGCGCGGCCGGCCGGCGGGTACATCTGGGACCGGGCCAAGGAAGCCGGCGTGACGTACCGCAACTACGGCGAGTGGGTGTCCAACGGCAAGATGAACCGGGACGGCACGTTCGAGGACGGCAAGGCCAACGTGAAGGCGCTCGAAGGGCACATCGACCCGCAGTTCCGCAGCTACGACCTGGACTACCCGGACGTGAAGCGCACGGAGCGATTCCTCAGCGAACTCAAGCGGTTCGAGGCGGCTGGTGAGATGCCGCGGCTTCAGATCGTGCGGTTGCCGAACGACCACACGTCCGGCACCCGCGTGGGCAAGCCGACCCCGACGGCGCAAGTGGCGGACAACGACCTCGCCCTCGGCCGGCTGGTGGAAGGCGTGTCGAAGTCCAAGTTCTGGAAGGACACGGCCATCTTCGTCATCGAGGACGACGCGCAGAACGGCCCGGACCACGTGGACGCCCACCGCGTCGTGGCGCTGGTGATCTCGCCGTATACGAAGCGCAACCACGTCGATAGCACCCTGTATAGCACCAGTAGCATGTTGCGGACGATGGAACTGATCCTGGGTCTCAAGCCGATGAGCCAGTTCGACGCCGCCGCCCGGCCGATGTATGGCAGCTTCACGGCGAAGCCGGACTTCACCGCGTACAAGCACGAGATGCCGAAGACGGACATCGAGGCACTGAACGTGGCCGGCGCGTGGGGGGCGAAGCGGTCGGCCGAGTTCGACCTGAGCAAGGAAGACGCGGCCGACGACATCCTCTTCAACGAGGTGATCTGGAAGTCGGTGAAGGGGGCGAACAGCAAGATGCCGGCCCCCGTGCGGGCGGCCTTCTTCGTGCCGGTGAAGCCGAAGAAGGACCACGACGACGATGACTAATACATGAACTCGGTTGGACTGTCCCATCGCGTTGAGGAGTTGCCGCGTCTTCCCACCTTCCCTCGTTGAGGGGAGGTCGGTCGCGGTACGCGACCGGGAGGGGAGATTGT
>JBBRUO010000353.1:0-6594 GCA_038247725.1 Gemmatales bacterium | reverse complement strand
TAGGCGCTCGGTGGGTGGAAGTTTACCCACGAGCGGAAAGCGGGTGGGCACTCTTTCGTAGCCCGACTCACCGAGTCGGTTCTTGGTTTCCCACCGACTCGGAGAGTCGGGCGACTTCAACACCACGGCCACCCACCGGTGACGGCTCCATCCGCCACGCGACGGCGGGGTAAACTTTCTCACGCCGAGCGCCTTACTTCGGCGGGAAGAAGCCTTTCTCGCCCTCGAACATCGCAGTTCGTCTCCGCACGGCGTCGGCGAAGCGGCGGTAGTCGGCCGGCCCCCACTTCATTTTCTGTCGCAGTTCCTTCGCCCCGGCTCCGGTGTCCGCGCCGAAGCCGCCGTGGGAATCGTGGAAGTCCTGCGTCACCACCACCGCCGCCCCCGCGCCGGCGATCCGCGCGGCGAAAGCGTCTGCGTCCGCGATGGGTAGGGTCGGCGTCACGCAAATGCCGACTGGGATGCCGGCGGCCGTCAGTTGCTCGACCGCCTGCCAGCGCTTCTCCAGCGGCGGCGCTTTCGGCTCGAACGCCGCCCGGACTTCCTCGGAATCCGTCGGAATCGAGACGTTCACGCGGACGGAATCGAACTCGGCCAGCACGTCGATGTCCCGGACCACCAGCGGGCCGCGGGTCTGCACCACCAGCCGCGGTTGGTACGGCGCGAGGGCTTCGAGGATGCCCCGGCTGAGTTGCAGGCTCCGCTCGACCGGCTGGTACGGGTCGGTCACGCTGCTCATGTACACCGCCTTGCCGGCGGTTTTCTTCGCGTGCTTTTGGGCCAGTTCCACCGCGTTCTTCTTCGCCTGGAACCACCGCCCCCACTCGCCGACCGGCTTCGGGTTCTGCGGCAGGAACGCCGCGTAACAGTACGTGCAGGCAAAGGTGCAGCCGACGTAGGGGTTGCAGGTGAAGTCGAACCCGCCGCGGGCGATGAACCCGGTGGCCGGCGAGAACAGCGACTTGGCGTCGATGAGTTCCATACGGCACCTGTAATTAATGCAATTGCGTCCACATTACATTAATCAAGGGCCTCGGCAATAGGAATCCCCCGGCGGGAGTCGCGAGGACACCGCGCCGGGGGCGGAAGTTCCCGTCGTCGGGAAGGTGAAGTGTCGGCCGCGGCGCCGACCCGTCACGCCGCCTTCCCGCAGCGGAACCGGCGGGGCGGGTACATGACGAACGCCTGGGCCACGACCACCAGTGTGGCGACGTGCAGGGTGTCGAAGAAGATCTGCGGGGTGTCCGGCCAGAACAGGATGCGGTGGAAGATGCGGCCCATGAACGACCCGCTGCCGGCGAAGTCGCCGTCGGCCAGCACCCGCAACTGGTACTCCCACGTCGTCAGCGGGCACTCCCAGTTCATCCCGACTTCGACCCCGACGACGGCGATGGCCAGCAGGTGCGTCCAGCGGAACCACGGGTTCCGCGCCCACTCCGCCCGCAGCGCCGCGCCGCCGATGATCGCCAGTTGCCCGACCACCACATACCCGACGTAACCGACGTGGAGAATGACCATCGCGTCGGCCAAATAGCCGTACATGGAACCGCCTCCGAGTGGATTGAGGAGAGCCGTCTGTTGTCGAAAGTTGTCTCAATGCATGAGCCGCGGGGCGGGCGGTTTATTCCCGGAAACGCGGGGCTGAAATGCCGGCGGTCGGGCCGCGAATCGCTCCCCCGACCGACCGCGACGGCGGTTCCTGGATCGATACCTGTTCGCATTCTCCGAGGGCGGATCGGCACCGTACTCGGACTCGTGTTTCGGACTTATTTGGGGTTCAGAAACCCAAGAATTCCTGGTATTTATAGGGGCCGGCCGAATTAAATGCAGGTTGGGTGACACCGTGAAGCACCCGACAATCTCAAAAAGCCCGCGATTTCCAAGACCCCTCATTCTGCAAGTCCGAAACACAAGTCGGAGAGTGCGGACGACCTTGCCGAACACAACTTTGGATACCTGCGAATCCGTCAAGCTCGTTCATTCCACGTGCAGCGCCACGGGAACTTGCCGGGAAAGCGTTTGACTGCCTTTCCTCAACCGTCATATCATGCGGATAGATAATTCATCTCCCGTCGGAGTCCGCGTCATGACCCGTCGCTTCGTCGCCGTCCTCGCGGCCGTGTTCGTTTTCTCCGCGGCCGCCGTCGCTCAGACCACCGATCCCGAGGTGAACGGCAAGAAAATGTCGGAGTGGGCGCGGAACCTCCAGACCGAGCAGAACCCCCGGCTGCGGCGGGTCGCGGTGGCCAGCCTCGGTGAAGTGGCCCTGGCGAAGCGACTGGATTACGCCATCACCCGCGCTGTCGCCACCTCGCTGGGGAAGGCCCTTCAGAATGACGCGGCCGTGTCGGTTCGGGCGCAGTGCGTGGACGTGTTGGGGCAGATGGCCGAAATCCTGATCGAAGAGAAGAATAACGACCCGACGTCCGTCGCCATCGACCTCGGCAAGAGTCTGCGGGTGGAGAAGGACGCGGGCGTGAAGCGGAAGGTGGCGGCCCTGCTGGGGCGGTTCCGCGAGTTCGGCAAGCCCGGCGTGCTGGCGCTCACCGACGCCTTGAAAGACTCCGACCCGGCCCTCCGCCAGATCGCCGCCGACTCCCTGGGGCGGATCGGCAAGGACGCCCGTTCGGCGACGGACGAACTGCTCAAACTCATGACGGACAAGGAGAAAGAGGTGCGGGCCGCCGCCGCCTTCGCCCTCGGTCGGGTGGAGGCCGAAGACGTCAACAAGGTCGCCCTCGCCCTCGTCCCGCTGCTCAAGAGCGATCCGGACGCGGGCGTCCGCAAGGAGATCGCGACGACCGTCGGCTTCCTGAACGACCGCACCGCCGCCACGCTGACCGGGCTGGCCGTGGGGCTTTCGGACGCCGATCCGGACGTCCGTCGGCGGACCGGGTTGGCCCTCGTCCGCCTGCAAACCGCCGCGAAAGTGGTGGCCGCCGAGTTGAAAAAGGCGATCGTCGAAGACACCCAGTCGCGGGTCCGGATGGACTGCCTCCGCGCCCTCGCGGGGGCGTACGGAGACGACGCCAAGGAGTTGATCCCGTTCCTGTCCGAGCGGTTGGACGCGAAGGCCGAAACGGATTACGAGATGCGGGTCGCGGTGGCGGAGGAACTGGGCGGCCTCGGCCTGGACGGCGTGCCGGCCTTGCCGGCGTTGCGGAAGGCGCGCACCGACCCGCAGATCAAAGTGCGCGAGGCGGCGGGCAAAGCCATCGCGGCCATCACCAAGGCGGCCGCCCCGCCGAAAAAATGACGATTGGGACAGCACTCTTCCCTGGGCGGGCAGAACCGTCCGGCTCACATCGCCAGTGAGTCAGACATCGGACCGTGGGTGAATTGTGTGGCAAATTCCGACCGTCGCGACCACTCAGAACTTCTAAAAATCAGTTGACATCGTTCAGGCCCGTTCTACATATGCATTCAGGACAACGAATTCATGCACTGCCAAATCCTGCGACAGGCCTATTCTGTTGTGGCATGAAGGAGTTTTGCATATGCCTTTCCCCACGGGATTGACCGCCGGTCTCGCGTTTCTCCCGACCTGGCTGAAAGAAGCCAAGGACGGAACTGCTTGGGAGACCGCGCTTTGCGGCTGGGTTCGGGCCACGGGCTGGAAATCGGCCGGGTTGGTCTGGCCGTTGATCGGAACGCCGATGCTGGCTCAGTCCGCTCTCGCTGGCAGCGTGGACACGCTGCCCACGCTGCCAGCCGAATTATCCGATGTGGCGGTGGAGCTGACGACCGGTCAACCGACGGTCGTGTGGCAAGTGCCGGGCGGGGCCGGGCGATTGTACACCCTTTTGCAACCGGCGGGGCGACCGGCCGGCGCGGTGTGGGTGGAGCGGGCGACGGCTGAGCCGTGGACCGAGGCGGATCGCCAGTTCCTCATCCTGTCGGTGCGGTTGATGGAGCGGTCGCCCGCGCTGGCCGCGAAGGTCGGCCCGGCGCTCGACCCGGATCGACTCCAGCAGCGGCTGTCCGACGCTGCCGTCATCGCCGGCCGCATGGCGCACGACTTCGATAACATCCTCCAGGGGATCATCGGGTTCTCCGACCTGAGCGTGCCGCTGGTGCCGGCCGGTTCCCAGCCGGCGAAATTCCTGGCGGAGATCGGCAAGGTCGGGCAGCGGGGCATTCAGTTCACCCAGCAGTTGCACCAACTCAGCCGGAGCGGGCAGGCCAAGCCGCAGCCGGGGCAACTGCCGCAGTGCCTGGCGAAGGAAGATGCCCGCCTCCGGGCCGTCGCCCCGGCCGGGGTGCAAGTGCGGATCGACGTGCCGACGGCGTGCGAGCTGGTGGGCATGGACAACGCCCCCCTCACCGCGATGGTCGGGCACCTGATGGAGAACGCCGTCGAGGCCAGCCCGCCGCACGCCGTCGTGCAGGTGTCCGCCCGCCCGGTGGAGTTGACCGCCGCCGACGCGCGGGCGTACCTCGGCCGGGTGTCGCCCGGCCCGCACGTCGAACTGACCGTCCAGGATTCGGGGCCGGGGATTCGGCCCGACATCCGGGCCAAGATGTTCGCCGAACCGTTCTTCACGACCAAGGTGCGGCACCGCGGCCTGGGGTTGGCCATCGTGTATCGCACCCTGCACGCCCACGCCGGCGGCATCCGCATCGACCCGGTGCCGCCGCCGGACACGGGCACCGTGGTGCGGGTGGTCGTCCCGCCCGCCGCCCGACCGCTGATCACCACCCCACGACCCACCGTCGTCACCAGAACCGCTTAGGAGAATAACCCGTCATGGTACTCGAACTCGAAGACCGGCTGCGGCAGACGCCGCGCCCGTCCCGCCCGCCCTCCCCGCTGTCCGAACTGCAGAGCAGCGGCGACATCCGCATCCTGATCGTGGACGACGACCCGGCGACGTGCGCGGTCATCCAGGCCGCCCTGTCCAACCGCGACTTCGAAATCGACACGGTGTCCGACCCGACGCTGGTGGACTCGGTACTGGCGCGGAAGGGCCACTACCACCTGATCATCATGGACTACGTGATCCCCGGCCTGGACGCCGACCAGGTGTTCGCCTGGATCCGCGACAACCAGCCGGAGGCGAACATCGTCGTCGTCACCGGCTACCCGTCGGTGGACAGCGCCCTGAGCTGCCTGCGGGCACGGACCTACGACTACCTGACCAAGCCGTTCCAGGTGGACCAGCTTCGCGAGATCGTCATCCGCTGCCTGGAGAGCAAGGGCCTCCTGCGGATGACCGAGGACGCCCTCCGCGAGGCCCTCGGGTCGGCCATCCGCGAGCGGCGGAAGTCGCTCGGCTTCACCCTGTCGAACGTGTCCGAGAAGACGGGCGTGTCGCTCGGCTACTTGTCGCAGATCGAGTTGGGCAAGAACTCGGCCAGCATCGAGACGCTGTACCGCATCTGCCTGGCGCTGGGCATCAAGATGAGCGAACTGTTCCAGGCCGTCCAGCGGCACTAATTCGACCGCCCGAAGCCCGATCAGCCGCTCAAACCCAGGACTCGGACGCCTGGGTTTTTTCGCGCGCTCACTGCACCACGACCCCGATCTCGTCCGGCGGCGGGAACTCGACCGGCTCCACGAGGGCGATGCCGAGCGCGTCCGGGGCGGGCAGGTCGAACCGCACCGGCACGGCCGGCCGCGGGGCCGGACGCGGCTGGGGTCGGGGGGCGAGTACCGGTCGCGGCCGTGGCGGCGGGGCGAACGTCATCGGCTGCTCGTCGTAGAAGTGGAACTGGCTCGGCGAACCGCCGAGCGTCGGGGGGCAGACGCCCCCGACGTTTCACCCGGCGTCCGACTTGCCGGCCCAGAAGGTGAGATACGCCGTCAGCCCGAGGCCGACCGACACCATCAGCCCGACCGCCGCCTTCGCGTTCATCCGCATGATTCGCCTCCCGGCCGTACCGCACGGCCGGCTGGGTATACCCGCCCGCCGGCGGCGTGGGAAGGCGAATCCGGCGACCGGGCTGGGGTGTTCAGCAGTTGGATTTGGCGAAATTGGGCGACTGAGGTATCCGGTGGTCCTCGTTCTCGGAGGCCACCGATGCCCGCCCTCTCTCTGCTCGACCGTCTGGCCGAATGACACAACGCACCTGCTAAGCCCGGCTCACACGGGAGAGGCATTGAATTTCAATGCGCCGTCATTCGCGGGGCTGTCTGTTGCAGCAGTTCGTTCGGCTCGACGATCCCGAATTCCTCTTTTCGCGTCCGGTCTCATGGACCCGGTTATTTGCCCGTCGCCACGTCCCACAGCTTGATCGTCGTGTCCTCGCCCCCCGAGGCCAGCGTCTTGCCGTCCGGGCTGTACGCCACGGAAAACACACTCTCCGTGTGCCCCTTGAGGGTAGCCCGCTCCTGACCCGTCGCCACGTCCCACAGCTTGATCGTCCGGTCCTCGCCCGCCGAGGCCAGCGTCTTGCCGTCCGGGCTGTACGCCACGGAATACACATAGCCCGTGTGCCCCTTGAGGGTGGCCTGTTCCTGGCCCGTCGCCACGTCCCACAGCTTGATCGTCCGGTCCTCGCACCCCGAGGCCAGCGTCTTGCCGTCCGGGCTGTACGCCACGGAAAACACAGAGCACGAGTGCCCCTTGAGGGTCGCCCGCTCCTGACCCGTCG
>JBBRUO010000352.1:0-6609 GCA_038247725.1 Gemmatales bacterium | reverse complement strand
GCGGCCGGCGGCGCAAATCACTGTCGTTGGGCGGTAGCGGCGGAACTCGGTGGCGAGGCGGTACCGCATTTCCGGCCCGTCCATCAGCACGCGGTTCGGCAAGTCGATGTTCACCCGCACCTGCACGCCGAGCGCGACCCGCGCGGCCTCGGCCTCTTTCTGGCGGGTCTCGACGTTGCCGCGCGGCGTCGGCTCGCCGCTGCACAGGTCGAAGATGCCGACCTTGTACCCCTGCTTGACGAGTTTGGCCAGCGTGCCGCCGCACAGGATTTCCAGGTCGTCCGGGTGCGGGGCGACGGCCACAATGTCCAGCTTCTCGGTCACTTCGGTCATGGGTCGGAGTCTCTGCGGGAGTACGGTGTCCCCCGCTATATTAGCCGGCCCGATCGTGCGTGGTGCGGCGCGGGCGAGCCGTACGGGACACTACCCGCCGGCGGCCGCGATCTGAGCCAGTTGCTCCGAGGTCGGCTGGCGGGTGCCCTTGCACGCCGGGTACTTGGTGCAACTGAGGAAGTACCGCCCACCGAACCGCGACTTCTGCAACCGCATCGGCGCGCCGCAGTCGGCACACGGTTCCGCGATGTCGATCTGGGGCATCGACGCGGCCGCCTTCTTCGGCTCCTCCTTCGGCAGGATGTCCTTCAGCTTCTCCTTCAACTCGGCGTTGATGGCCTTCGTCCCCCGGCACTTCGGGTAGCCCGTACAGGCGAGGAACGGCCCCCGGAAGCTCTTCTTGATGACCATCGGCATGCCGCACTTCTCGCAGTTGATGCCGGTGTCCGGCGGCTTGATCGGCGCACCGCTCTCGTCCGCGTCCGAGATGTACGAACACCCCTTGGCGTCCGAACACTGGACGTACCGGTTGCCGGTCTTGCTGAACTTGAGCAGCAGCGGCTTCTGGCAGCGGGGGCACGGGTGCTTGCTCGGCAGCGTGCTCACCACCGGCTTGCCGTCGGGCCCCTCGTTCATGATGGTCGGGCAGCCCGGCGCGGCCTCGCAGGTGTAGAAGGTGCCGAACCGGCCGTCCTTCTTCACCATGAACTTGCCGCACGCCGGGCACGGGATGGTCGTCACCTCCGGCCCCATGCTCTCCTTGCCGTCCTCGCCCCGCTTGTACGGGCACGGGTTGTCCGGGTCTTTCCACCCGCTGCACCCGATGAACTTGTTGCCGGTCTTGCGGCTGAACATGGCCACCAGCGGCTTGCCGCACTTCGGGCAGTCCTCGCCGATCTCGATGCCCCGCTGGGCGGGCATGTCGGCGTCGGCCTTGGCCAGCGCCACCGAGAACTCGCCCCAGAACTCGTCCAGCACTTCCTCGTACTTGAACTTGCCCGTCTCGATGTCGTCCAGTTCCTCCTCGAAGTGGCTGGTGAACTTCATGTCCATGATCTTCGGGAAGTGTTCGACCAGCAGGTGCGTCACCGTCCGCCCGACGGCGGTGGCGAAGAACCGCCGCTCCTTCTGCTCGACGTACCCGCGGTTCTGGATCACCTCGATGATGCTGCTGTAGGTGCTGGGCCGGCCGATGCCGGCCTTCACCATCGCCTCCACCAGCGACCCCTCGTTGAACCGGGGCGGCGGCTGGGTGAAGTGCTGGGTCTCGTACAGGTCGTACCGGTCGAGCGGCTGCTTGGCGGCCAGCGGCGGCAGTTGCGGCTCCTCGTCCTTGCCGGCGGTGGGGGCCATCACCCGGCGGTAGCCGTCGAACTTCTCGATCCGCCCGCTGGCCCGGAACAGCCCCTTGCCCGCCGTGATCTCCACGGTGGTGACGGCGAAGACGGCCGGCGACATCTGGCACGCCACGAACCGGTTGTAGATGAGCGTGTACACCCGCAGGTCGTCGCCGCCGAGGCCGAGCGAGCTGGCCCGCTCCGGCGTCATGCCCACGTCCGTCGGGCGGATGCACTCGTGGGCTTCCTGCGCGTTCTTCCCGCTGGCGAAGAAGTTCGGCTTCTCCGGCCGGTAGTTCGGCCCGTAGGTTTGCTCGATGTGCGCCCGCACGGCGTTGATCGCGTCCGGCGAGATGCGGGTGCTGTCGGTTCGCATGTAGGTGATGAGCGCGACCGTCCCCTCGCCCCGCAAGTCGAGGCCCTGGTACAGCCGCTGTGCCGCGTCCATCGTCCGCTTCGTGCTGTACCGCAGGCGGCCGTTCGCCTGCCGTTGCAACGTGGAGGTGATGAACGGCGGCTGCGGGCGGTCCTGGCGGTCCTTCTGCTCCACCTTCGTGACGACGAACGCCGCGCCCAGCAGTGCCGTACCGATGGCGTCCGCGTCGGCCTCGCTGCCGAGTTTCGGCTCGGCGTTGTCCCACTTCGTCAGTTCCGCCAGGAACGTGCCCTTCACCGGCGCGGGGATGCCGGACTTCGGCTCCGCGCTTTTCTTCGGCCCGGCGGCCGCGGCCTCGCCTTCCGCCGCTTCGCCTTCCGGCGGCGCTTCGGTGTCCTCGACCTCGGCGTCTTCGCCAACTTCGGCCGCGAGTTCGCCGGGGACGCCCTGCTTGCCGGCGGCTTCCGGCGCGGCGGCCGCCACGCCCTTTTGCTTGGCGAACAGCTTCGTCGGCGACGGCTTCGCGGTCAGTTTCACGCCCGACCCTTGCGGGGCCAACAGCGCGGTGATCTTCCAGTATTCCTCGGTCTTGAACGCCTCGATTTCCAGTTCGCGGTCCACGATCAGCCGCACGGCGACCGACTGCACGCGGCCGGCGCTCAGGCCGGCGGCCACCTTCTTGCCGAGCAGGTTGGACAGCGGGAAGCCGACGACGCGGTCCATCGCCCGGCGGGCCTCCTGCGACTTCACCCGGCCCATGTCGATCTGCCCGATCTGCGTCATCGCCTTCTGGATGGCCGGCTTGGTGATCTCGTTGAAGCGGATGCGGAAGGTGCGGGACGGGTCCAGTTTCAGTTCGTCGGCGATGTGCCAGGCGATCGACTCGCCCTCGCGGTCGGGGTCGCTGGCGATGAGGATGCGGTTGGCGTTGCGAGCGGCGGCGGCCAGTTCATTGACGATCTCCTGCTGGGTCCGCCGGCCCTTCTTCTTGGTCTTGGACTTGGCCCCGGCGTCCACCAGGTAGCGGAGCTTCCACCCGCTGCCGATCTGGATGCCGGCGACTTCCTCCTTGATCTTGCGGTCCTTGTTGGTGGCGAGGTCGCGGACGTGGCCGAAGCTGGCCATCACCTTGAACCCGCCGCCCAGGTACTTGCTGATCGCCTTCACCTTGCCGACGGACTCGATGATGACGAGGTCGTAGGTCCGCCCGCCGGCGGCCGGGCCGTCGTCGCCCCCCTCTGTATTGGGGGTCGCGGGCCGCTTGCGGCGGGTCGCCGGCTCGACGGCAGCGCTGCTGGCCTTGGCCGCCGGCTTGCGGGTGGCCCGTTTGGCGGGGGCCTTGGCGGGCGTATCGGACTTTTTGCGTGCGGGCACCGGGGGTGAACCTCGAAGGAAAATGGGACCGTATCCCAATATGGATGGAGCGTCGAAGTCGGTTGACGGATTCGGGAATCGGCGGGCCGGGTTGACACTTCAGGTGTGGAAGACCTCACCCCCCTGACAGGGAGGCCGGGGAGTGAGATCTTCCACACCTCGTGCCCCACTCCCCATCCGACTGCCGTTGTTGCGATCCGCCGATTCCGTACAATCGCATTTCGTGGTCGGATGGCCCAACGGCCCCACCACGATTAGTACAGCGGTGGCGAGACTGTCAACCCCCGCCACCCCACATCGGCCCGGCGGCCCGGACGCAACCCGAGAACCGATCATGGCTTACAACCCGTTCGATTTTTTCCGCCGGAACCAGAAGACGCTGTTCGCGTTCCTCACCGTGTTCATCATGATCATGTTCACCCTGTCTTTCGGGGCGAACGACTTCTTCCAGTGGTTCCCGAAGTGGCTCGGCACCCGCTCGTCCGGTGATGTCATGGCCGTGGTGGACGGCGGCAAGGTCCGCGCGTCCGACCTGGACGACATCCAGAAGCAGCGGACCATCGCCAACCGGTACATGCTGGCCGCCGCCGAGAACACCAACGCGAAGTTGTCCGGCGAACTGGCCAAGCTGATCCCGGTCGTGTCCGAGGCGAACCGCGGCACCATCGCCGAGTTCGCCACCCTCCGCCGCACCGGCTTCATCCCGGAACAGTTCCTCCAGTTCCTGGACAACCCGCAACTCCAGCAGTTCGTGGTCGGCATGCAGCGGGACAACATCACCCGCGTGCGGGAGGGGTTGAACCGGATCGTCACGGCCAACAGCCCGAAGCCGGAAGACCTGGACGCCGCCCAACTCGCCCAGGCGCTGCTCGCCTTCGACACCAACCCGCCGCGGCAGGGGCTGTACTTCACCGACGCGCCGAACGCCAACCGCGGGGACGCGCTGGACTTCCTGTTGTGGCGGAAGAAGGCCGACCAACTCGGCATCGCCTTCACCCGCGAGGACGTGGAACAACTGGTGGACTCCGAGTTCCTCCGCTTCGACTCGGTGGAGCGGGCGCGGGCGCTGTCGGCGGTGGCCGAGGAGCGGCGGGGGCTGAACGCCGGCGATGTGTACGGGTACTTGGCCGACGAGTTCCGCGTCCGCGCCGCCCAGCAGGCGGTGTTGGGCGCGTCGTTCGTCCGTGCCGACACGCCGCCCCCGCTCAGCCCGGACCAGCAGTTCGCCCGCTTCCAGGAGACCACCGAGGCGGCCAAGTGGTCCGTCGCCACCCTGCCGGTCAGCGACTTCACCAATCAGGTGGCGGGCGCGCCGACCCCGCAGGAGATGACGGACATCTTCCGCAAAGGGCAGAACATCGAACCCGACCCGAGCCAGAGCCGGCCGGCGCTGAAGAAACCCCGCGAGTTGAAGGTCGGGTGGCTGGAAGTGACCGGGAAAGAGCCGTACTACGTCGCCGCCGCGAACGAGGCGGTGGCGAAGATCGAGCCGGCGGTGGACGTTGCCCACCTGCTGGTGGCCCCGCTGGTCGGCGGGCCGCTGGGTCAGGTGGCCGGCGTCGGCGTGACGGCCGCCCCGGACAAACTGCTGCTGGCCGAGTACGCGCGATACAAGCAGGCCGAGATCAAGAAGAGCGCGGCGTGGCCGCCGGCCCCGCGGGCGTTCGAGCCGCGGAAGACGGACACCACCGCCGCCAGCCTGGCGCGGGCGGAACACGCGGCCGCCCTCGTCGGCCTGGCCGCCGCCACCCCGCTGACGGCCGGCCTGTCGGTGCAACTGCGGGCCGAGCGGATCGACGACACCTACCGCTTCGCCACCCCGCTGCCGGCGCTGGCCCCGGCCCTGCTCGGCGGCCCGACCGACCTCGCGTCGTTCGTCATGCTGGACCTCGTCACCCGGCAACAGTACCCGGAACTGGTCGCGCCCCAGCCGCCACCGCTGTCCGCCATGCGGGAGACCATGGCCGCGCGGGTCCGCGAGACGTTTCAGTTCTCCACCCTGCCCGTCGATGACATGGAAAAGCTGATGACGGACACGGCCAAGGCGGTCGCGGACGCCAACACCGGGACCAACAAAGAGCAGCGGAAGGCCGCCGCCAAGCCGATTCTCGACGCCTTCGTCGCCACCCGCAAGTTGGCCGACCTGAGTCAGGTGGGGGAGTCGGCCGGGTTCGCCGACATCCACTCGGTCAACCGTGATCCGGGGCTGGAAAAATTACGGACGCGGTTCGCCGGCCCACACGCCGCCGCCGGCGGCGCGGCCCTGGACAACTTCGGCCGCGTCTTCTTCAAGGACACCCTCCCCGCCGCGCGGGGGATGCCGGCACGGGAGGTGGACAGTCAGCGGTTCTTCACCCCGCGCACCTACCCGGAGCCGTCCATCGGCGACCTGACCAGCCAATCGCAATACCTCGTCTGGCTGACCGACGAGGTTCCGGCCGCCGCCTCCCGCCGGATGGAAGAGGTGAAGGACCAGATCGAGGCCGTGTGGCGGCGGCAAAAGGCCCGCGAACTGGCGAAGGCGGCCGCCGAGAAACTGGCCGCCGAGGTGGCGAAGTTGAAGCCCGACGCGGCGACGCTGTCCAAGGAGTGGCCGGACCTGGCCAAGGCCTACGGCCCGGTGTTCGCCATGCCCCCGCTGGCCGGCACCCCGCTGAAACCGGTCGGCGCGGCCGGGTATGACTTCGAGCAGTACCAGTGGCCGCGGGAATTCATCAAGTACCCGTCGCGGAAGATGGCGGAAGAGTTGATGGAGTTGCGGAACAAACCGTTCGGCACGACCGTCGTGGACGCGGACCAGCCGGAGAACGCCTACTACGTCTTCGTGCTGGCCGGCCGTTCGGATCAACTGCCGGTGGATTACGCCAACGTCGCCTACGCGCCGGCGGTCAGCGGGGCGGAGAACCCGGCCGGCGAGCAACTCCCGACGCTGTTCGTCAACCAGGCCCGCCGGGCCGCCATCGACGACGCTCTCGCTCTGCTTCGCTCCGAGTACAACCTCCAGGACGAGGACCCGAAACTCCGTGAGAAGCAGGAGTGAGTCGGTCTGATACCCGAACCGCGAAGCGGTGCGCCGTGGGTGAATGCCGTCGGGAGGGGAGTCTTCTCTTGTTCGCCCGAAGCGCGAGCGAGGGGCCAACCACCGTCGGGGGCCGGGAGCGACTGGCCACCCATCGCCGCACGCCCCTT
>JBBRUO010000351.1:0-6632 GCA_038247725.1 Gemmatales bacterium | reverse complement strand
GTGATGTTACCGGCGGAGGAGGACTACGGCATCGTGCCCGTGGAAGCGCAGGCGTCCGGGGCACCGGTGATCGCGTTCGGCAAAGGCGGGGCGACGGAGACGGTGATTGGATGGGATTTGTCCACCCCACCCCTGGCGGGAGGGGGGTTAGGGGGGAGGGGGTCTTCTCTTCGAACACCTCCCCTCGTTGAGGGGAGGTCGCCGCGCAGCGGCGGGAGGGGAGATGGGAACAAAGCCACGCATGGGGCGGAACAATCTCCCCTCCCGGTTGCTGCGCAACCGACCTCCCCTCAACGAGGGGAGGTGTTCCAAACCGCCTCGGTCGTTGGGTACACCCCGTCCGTCCGTCAACCACCTTCCCCCTCACCCCCAACCCCTCTCCCCTGGGGGAGAGGGGGACAGCCCACCGGCGTCTTCTTCGACGCCCAAACCGTGGATGCCGTGGTCGCCGCCATCGAGACCTTCGAGCGGCACCGCGACTGCTTCGACCCAGCCGCCGCCCGCCGCAACGCCGAGCCGTTTTCTCTGGCCCGTTACGAACGAGAACTGTTCGGCTACATTGAATCGGTGTTAGTCCGCCGCGCGAGGCCAATCGCATGAGGGAGTGGCCCCTTGCTCGCGCGGCGGGCTAACAAGAACCTTCGGAGGCGTGGCCATGCGGCGGTTGGTTCTCGGCAGCCGGAACAAGAAGAAGCTCGGCGAACTGCTGGAGTTGCTCGGCGACCTGCCCCTCGAAGTGACGGACCTGTCGCCGTACCCGGACGCGCCCGAAGTGGACGAGACGGCCGGCACGTTCGTGGGCAACGCCACCTTGAAGGCCACCCAACTGGCCCCGGTGCTGGGCGAGTGGGTGCTGGGCGAGGACAGCGGGCTGTGCGTGCCGGCACTCGGCGGCGCGCCGGGGGTGGACTCCGCGCTGTACGCCGGCGAACACGGCAACGACCCGGCGAACAACGCGAAGTTGCTGGCGGCGATGGCCGGCAAGTCGGGCGACGAGCGGGCGGCGTATTACATCAGCACGGTGGTGCTGGCGAACCCGGCCGGCGAGGTGGTGGCCACGGCCGAGGGGCGGTGCTGGGGGCGCATCGGCACCGAGGCGCGCGGCACCGGCGGGTTCGGCTACGACCCGCTGTTCACCGTGCCCGAGTACCACGCCACGTTCGGCGAGCTGAGTTCCGCCGTCAAGCACGCGCTCAGTCACCGGGGGCGGGCGGTCGCCAAATTGCGTCCCGCCATCCGCGCCGCGCTGGGGGTGTGACCGCCACTCACCCCACGTCGCGGGCGAGGCGGGCGAGGGCACACAGTTCCAGCACGACGCCGGCGGTCGGGGCGGGATCCCATCGGACGACGTGCGCCCGCAACTCAAGCCCCTCCGCGACGCTGGCGATCCGCTCGCCGAGGCGGGTCAGGCCGACCGACTCGGCCCGGCGGTGCAGCTCCCGCCACCGCTTCACCGCGTCCGGCCCCGCCCGCCGCAAGCCGACCAGGAACACGTCTTCCGCCTCGGCGTGCAGTTGGCGGAACACCTCGTGAATCGGCGACACCACGGCGTCCGCCGCGACCAACTCCTTCCCGCCGGCGGTCTCGTCTTTCGGCCCGTCGATCCACGGCTGAAGGGCGAACCGCGCCCCGTCTTTCTCGAACACGCCGCACGCCGGGCTGACCAGCAGTCCGCCCGGCACCCGCCGCACCGTCCCGGCGACGAACGTCAACTTCGCGGCCGGGTCGGTGAGGGTGGCGAGGAACCGTTCCGCCCCGGTGCGGCCGCGGGTGGTGAACGGGTGCCGCAGGTACGCCACCCCGCCGGCCGGGTCGGTCAGCTTGGCCAGGATCGTCTGCGACGGCACGTCGAACCCGGCGTCCGTCACCGCGGCCACCGGCAGCACGTGAAAGTCTTCGGCCGCGCGGCGGGGCCGGAGCGCGGCCGGCGGCAGCGCGGCCAGCCGGGCGGCGACCTCGGCGAACGACTCCGCCGCCACCGGCGGCTTCAGCGCCTCCCACTCGAACGCCTGCGGCTGCACGCTCGCCTTCACCCGGCCGAACGTCAGTCGCCCGGCGACCGTCCGCCGCCCGCCGTCGGTCAGCAGTTGCCCGCCGCCGACGGCCGCGAACGTCGCCTCCTTCGCCGCCACGTGCCGGGCCAGTTCGGGGAACGTCTTCGGCTCCTGCTTGCTGTCCGGTTTCGGGTCGGCGAACTCTTTCGAGAGGACGGCCATGCCGCCGGTGTCGGCGTCGATCAGGTACGCCACCAGCTCGACCTCGTGACGACCGACCGTCACCCCGCAACCGAGGCCGATGAGCCGGCACTTGCCCAGCGTCCCGCTCGTCTCCTGGCCGGTGCCGCGGATCAGTTGTTGCGGCAACTCGCCTGTATCGTTGGCGATGGCGTCCCGCCGGACGACGAGTTCGCCGACCAGTTCCACCACTCGATCCGGGGCGAACAGGGCGTCGTTTCCGGTGTACCGCTGCCGCTGTTCGATCAGTTCCCCGACCGCGTCGGCCGGCCACGTCAGGCCCTCGGCGCGGAGCCGCGCCTCGAGCCGCGTCAGCCGATCCGCCCACTGTTGCGTGGCCCCGGAGAAGCCGGACTCGACGAGTTCGACCGTCAGCGCGTCCACTTCGGTCAGCACCTCGGGCGGGACCGGCGGGGCGCGGCCGCCGGTGTTCACGACGCCGAACGGCTGCTCCGGCGGCAGCAGGCGGAACGCCCACACCGCCAGCGGCACGTGCTTGCACGGGGCCGGGTCGGCGCAGTCGCAGTGCGTGTACCGGGGGTCATTCGGCACCATGAAACGGACCACGGCGGCCGGCTGGTGGAACCGCACCGTCGGCTTGGACGACCGCACCACCTCGGCCAAAATGCCTTTCCCGAACAACCCCTTGATGTGAGCGAACGCCTGGCCGCGCGGGTCGTACAGGGCCTTCAACTGCTCGTCGGTGATGTCGCCGGGGTTCCACCGGCCGGGGGGTGGTGCGGGCGGGCGGGGCGAGTCGGCTGCGACCGCGACGTCGGCGGCCTCCGCCCGATGCCGAGACTGATACCACAACACCACCCGCACCAGATGCCGGCAGAGGGCGACGGCGGCACAACTACACGTCCCGCGCGCCAGCGTCGCGCCGGCGGGCAAGTGGCACCGTGGCCCGTCCGACCACTGCACCGCGATGTCCCCGGCCGGCGACTCGTCCGCCGTGCCGCTGACCTCCGCCTCGTCCAGTTCCCGTTGGGCACGCTTCACCGTCCCCCGGTTGGTCAGGGCGGCGAGGTCGTCGGCGGTGAGGGCCAGCAGGTCGGCGCGCATGGGAGCGGTTCGAAGGGAGACGACGGTGCCGCGAGCCGCGACCGGTGAGAGCGGACGCCCGCTCCACGGCCGTGGAATCTTGTCCCCTTCAACTTACGCGAAGGCCCGCAGTTCGTGACCGCGATCTAACAGGAACCCGCGGACGGCCTTCACGAACTCGACCGCGCCGGGCGTGTCGCCGTGGACGCAGATGGTCCGCACCTGTTGCTGGCCGATCAGCCATTCGACTTGCTCGACCGCGTCCTTCGGGTCGTGAATCATCGCGTCCGGTTCGCCGCGCGGCACCAGCGACCCATCCGGCCGGTACCGCCGATCCGCGAACCCTTCGGCGATGAACGTCCGGTCGTACCGCGCCGCGTACTTCTCCACTTCGGAACCCGGCAACCCGACGACGGACAGTTCGCCGAACTCGCCGGCCGCGTCGAACAGGCCGCTGGCGATTTTGGGATCGCGCATCGCCTGGTTGTACAGCGCGCCGTGGGGCTTCAGGTATCGAACCGGCTTGCCCGTCGCCTTCGCCAGCGCGATCATGCCTCCCACTTGGTAAGCACAGAGTACGAACACCTTGGCGGCGTTCGTTGACTGCTCCCGCCGGCCGAAGTGTTCCCGATCCGCGAACCCCGGATGCGCCCCGACCGTCACCCCGCACTCGTGGGCCAGTTGGACCGTCTCCCAGACCAGTTCCGGCCCGCCCGCATGCGCCCCGCAGCAGATGTTCGCCGAGGTGATCAGCGGCATCAGGTCGGCGTCGGTGCCGGCCCCCTCGCCGAGGTCGGCGTTCAGGTCGATGAGCATGGCGCACCGATGGCGATTTCGAGAACGCGGAGCTTGTCGGCTGGCACCACCTTCACCTCGCCCAGCGCGGCAGGCAGCAGCACCACTGACCCAGCGCGGAGCGGTGTGTCGCCGATTCGTCCCGTCCCCTGAAGACAGACGACGACCCGGCATTCGCCGGCCGCGCCCACCGACACCGGCGTGTCACCATTCAGGTGATCGAGCGTGAAGTACCGGCAATCGACGAGGCGGTCGCGGTCACCGACGCGCCGGGGCGTCACGGGTTCGCACGGGCCGGCGGCGAAGTTCGCGCACTCCAACCCGTCGCGGATGTGTAGTTGGCGGGGCTGCCCAGTCTTCGCGTCCACCCGGTTCCAGTCGAATAGCCGGTAGGTGATGTCGCTGGTCTGCTGCACCTCGAAGAGCAGGATGTTCGCCCCGACGGCGTGGACGGTGCCCGCCTCCAGGAAGACGCAGTCGCCCGCCTTCGGCGTGAAGTTGTGCAGCGTGTCGGGGACCGTCCCCTCGGCCATCGCCTCCCGGAACCGCTCGGCCGTCATCCCCGCCCGGAACCCGGCGTACACCCGGCTCGTCACGGGGTCGGCGTCGAGGATCACCCAGGCTTCGGTCTTCCCGCGGTGCCCCGGCCCCTTCAGCCGTGCCGCCTGTTCATCGCTCGGGTGAACCTGCACCGACAGTTCTTGCCGGGCGTCCAGGAACTTGAACAGGAGTGGGAAGCGGCCGTCGGGCGGGACGTTCGCGCCGAAGATGGCGGCCGGGTTCTCGGCGATCAGGTCGCGGAGTGTCCGCCCGGCGTGCGGCCCGTCCGCCACCACTGACAGGTTGCCGTCTACGTCCGACAGCATCCACGCCTCGCCGATGGGATCGGCGTGCGGGGCCGGGACGCCGACGAACTCCGGCAACCGGTGGCCGCCCCACACGTTGCTCGTCAGGATGGGCATGAACGAGAGCGGGGAGATCGTCTTCATACTGAATAGGATAGCGCATCCCGAGGGCGTTGCAAATAGTCCGCCAGCGGCCGCAAACCTGTTGATCGTTCGGTGCGTCCTTCACCCCGACTCTCCCCCACCCGCGAATTGCTCGCTGCCGCCTCCGCCCGCGCGCCGTGGCGGGAGGGGAGTCTTCCGATGCCTTGGTGGGGAAGGAATCTCCCCTCCCGGTTGCTTCGCAACCGACCTCCCCTCAACGAGGGGAGGTGGCAGACCGGCCCGCCCCCACAACGGAATGGGACAGTCCCACCGGGTTCATGTATGAGGAGAAGGGGCCGTCAACGGGGCTGGCGGTCACGCGCCCGGCATGCGGGTCTGGAGCGTGCCTTTCGGGGTGATCATCTCGAACTGAATTCGCCCCTGCGGGATGGCGAACTCGACCGTCTGACTGGTCGCTCCGCTCTCCGGCACGAGTTGCATGCCTATCCCGCGGAGGACGGTGGGCAGGGACATCCGGTGCTTCATCCGTCGCCGCTCCAACTGGGCGATCACTTCGCCCGCCAGCACGTTGACGAACTCGCCGACCACGTCCCCCATGTCGGCCGAGTCGAACGGGATGTCGAAGCCGGCGAACTTCCTCATCAGGTCCGGGGCGGTCTCGTCGGTGAGCCGGCAGGTGACGGTCCACGCCGGGGTGCCGTCGAACGACAGAATGGCGATGACGCACGGTCGCTCGCCGAGGCCGGCTGGAGCCGCGCTCTTCACCGGCTTCTGCCCGCAGATCGTGCCGAGGACGGATTCAACGGAGGCGACGAGCGCGTCCGCCACCGGCTGAGGGAACCCGGCGGCGGGCTTGGCGGCCGGCGGGGTGGCCGTGAGCATAGGAAGGACTCGGGGTGGGGTGAGTTGGGGTGTTGACGGTGACCGGGTCAGTAAATCCGCGGCATGGCACCGTCGACGGCGTTCCCGCCGGTCGCCGCCTCCCGCGCCTTCCGGATCTGTAGTTGGGCGGCTCGCTCCACCACCTTCACCAGTCGCTTCGCCATCTCCTCGGCGGTGAACGGCTTGATGATGAACCCGTCGGCCCCGGCCTGGTCCATCGCCTCCTCGATCTTGCCCATCGTCTTCTCGCTGGTCACCATGACCATCGGGATGGGAACCTCCTTCGCCGTCTTCGCCGTCGCGCGGGCCGCCTTGATGAACTCGATGCCGGTCATGTTCGGCATGTTCCAATCGACGAACGCGATGTGAACCGGGTTGGCGGCCAACTTGTTGAGGGCGTCCTGTCCGTCCTCCGCTTCCAGGAATTCGAACTCGGCCAGTTGGGACTTCTTCAGCGCCTCCATCACCATGTTCCGCATGACGCGGGAGTCATCGACCACCATGGCTTTCAGTTTGTGCAACATGGGCGAACCTGACCTCCAGTTCAGTGTGTGCCCGCCAGCCGAGACGACGGGGATGTCCGATGATCGATCGGGTGAGGGGGA
Organism: Gemmatales bacterium; assembly: GCA_038247725.1. GTDB lineage: Bacteria > Planctomycetota > Planctomycetia > Gemmatales > Gemmataceae > JALHQU01. Next base: position 122 of record JBBRUO010000351.1, on the reverse strand, counting down.
AAATTGCCCACGCGGTCGGACACGTCCGATGTGTCCTGGCCCCAGCCGGGCTTCGGTCGGCGTTTGCACCGATGACGGGAACAGCACCGGCGGTCGGCTTCGACATCCCCTTCCGGCAACCT
>JBBRUO010000350.1:0-6666 GCA_038247725.1 Gemmatales bacterium | reverse complement strand
GGCGTCGAGCAGGTCGGTCACCCCAAGAAGTGCGAGGAGTTCGTCGGCACGGGCGGTGCCGCTCCCCGTCACCCAGATGTCGATCTGAAGTTCCCCTCTCTCCTGCGGGAGAGGGAGAGTGTCTTTGCCAGTCCCCCCCTCCTCTGGGGAGAGGGGAACCAGAGATATCCCCCGGAGGTACTGGCGGATGTCCAGCTTTCGCGGGCGGGGTTTGATGCGGTCCACCCACACCTTTTCCTGGGCCAGCAGTTCGGCGGCGCGTCTCGCCACCGCCTCAACCCGGTCGGCCGGCAGCGGCAGCGCGTACACCATGCGGCGGGGGACGGCGGACGCCTTCATCGGGACGACGCGGACCTCGGTGAACGCCAACCCGCGCGGGGCCTGACGGTTCAGCCGGTCGCGGACGTCCTCGGCGTCGAGCGGGGCGGTGGTCTCAAGTTCCAGCACCTCCCGGAGGCCGTCCACGCCGAGGGGCATGGACTGGGCGAAGATCATCCGCGGGGCGGGGTGGAAGCCGGCCGACGATTTGAACGGGATGGCGGCGCGACGGAGCATCCGCTCCAGGCAGCGGGCCAGATCGAGGTGGGACAGCAACCGGAGGTCGCCGGCCTTGCGGAAGCGGAAGCGGAATTTGTCACCGGTCATGCGTGCAGGGCGGCCGTGGGGCCGCCTCCGGGTGGCGCACCGGATGCCGGAGGGACTCCGCCGGGCGGCCGTGCCGCCGGGTCGGGGTCACACCTCCGCATCGGGGAGGGTGCGCTTCAGGTGGGCGGTCAGGAAGGCGTTCACCTCGCGGGCGGTTTCCAGCCGCAACGCTTCGGCCGCCAGTTTCTGGACGTCCGGCATGCTCAGCGCGCGGATGGTCCGTTTCAGTTCGGGGATCTTGCGGGGGGTGGCGCTGAGGGTGCGGATGCCGAGGCCGAGCAGCAGTGCCGTGAACATCGGCTCGCCGCTCATCTCCCCGCACACCGTCACCTCCACCTTGGCGTCGGCGGCGGCCTTCACCACCATCGCGATCAGCTTCAGCACCGCCGGGTCGGCGGCGTTGTACAGGCCGGCCACCGTCTCGTTGTTCCGGTCGGCGGCCAGGGTGTATTGCACCAGGTCGTTCGTCCCGATGCTGAAGAAGTTGACCTGCTTCGCCAGGACGTCCGCCACCAGGGCGGCCGACGGGACTTCGATCATGGTACCGATCGGCACGTCATGTTTGTAGGGGATGCCGGCTTCTTCCAAATCTTCCTGTACCTCCCGCCAGATGCTGCGGCACTGCCGCAGCTCCATCACCGTACTGATCATCGGGAACATGACCCGCGCGTCGCCGTGGACGCTGGCCCGCAGGATGGCCCGCAGTTGCGTCTTGAACAGGGGCAAGTTCCGCAGGCACAGCCGCACCGACCGTAGGCCGAGGAACGGGTTCTTCTCGGTGGTGGCGACGCTGGTGGCGGGGACGAACTTGTCCCCGCCCAGGTCGAGAGTGCGGATGACCACCGGGCGGCTGCCGAGTTCGGTGAGGACCGCGCGGTACGCCTCGTACTGCTCCTCTTCGGTCGGGTCGTGCGCCTTGTTCACGTACAGGAATTCGGTGCGGTACAGGCCGACGCCGTCCGCCCCGCGGTCGAGGCACGGCCGCGCCTCGGCCGGGAACTCGATGTTCCCGTGCAGGTACACCCGCACCCCGTCGCGGGTGACGGCGGGGATGTTCCTCGTGGGCAGGCGGTGGACCCCGCTGGGGGACAGTTGCGCGCGGCGGAGCAGCTCGTACTTCCGCAGGGTGGCGTCATCCGGGTCGATGATGACCAGCCCCTGGGTGCCGTCCACGATCACCGTGTCCCCGCCGGACACGTCGGTGAGGAACTTGCCGACGCCGACGACGGCGGGGATCTCCAGCGCGCCGGCCAGGATAGCGGTGTGGCTGGTCGCCCCGCCGCTCTCGGTGGCCATGGCGTGGACCGTCTTCGGGTCGAACTGGGCGGTTTCCGACGGGGTCAGGTCGTGGGCGACGACGATGACCGGTGACCCGGTGGTCACCAGTGGCCCGCCCCGCTCGCCGACCAGCGTGGCGAGCAGCTGCTTCTCCAGGTCGAGGAAGTCGGCGCGGAAGCGGGCGGCCCACCCCGACGCGTCGGCGTCCAGCCGTTTCACGTACCCGCGGATGTACCGGCTGACGGCGTACTCGGCCGAGAACAGTTGGCCGCGGATCAGCGCCTCAATGGCGGCGTGGATCTTCGGGTCCTCGTACAGCCCGCCGTGGGCGTCGAAGATGTCGGCGATGTCCTGGCCGAGGGCGGCGGTGAGCGACTGCTGTCGCACACGGGCGGCGGCGGCCGCCGTGCCGAGCGCGGCGTGGAGGCGCTCCACCTCCCCGTCCACCTGCTTGGCCGGGACGAACCGCGCCTCGATGCGCACCCCTTCGGTGTCCAGCACCAAGGCTGGGCCGATGGCGACCCCTTCGGAGACGGCGATGCCGCGGCGGATTTCCATGCCCGAATGCCGGTTCACTGTGCGAGGAAAGAACAGTTCGATTCGATGGCGACAGTTTATGAAGCGGGAGGGTGTTCGTCCGCTTCCCCGGCGGCGGTGAGGATGGCGATCACCGCCTCGACCGCCTCGGCCGCGTCGTCCCCAACCACTTCCAGGATCAGTTCGGTGCCGGGCGGGGCGAACAGCATGAGCAAATCGGACGGGCTGCGGCCGTCGGCCACTTTGTCGCCCAGCGCGACGGTGACGACGCACTTCGTCCGCCGGACCAGTTTCGCGATGGCGTTGGCCGGCCGGAGGTGCAACCCGAGGGGCGGGTTGGCCATCGTTACCGTCCGCCGGATGTGTCCGTTGGCCGTCATGATGGGGGTCGCGTTCGTTCGGATCGGGACGGGAAGGGAACCGCTCACGGGATCAGGTTCCAGATGTCGTCGGGCGTCCGACACTCGATCAGTTGGGCGACCAAGTCGTCGTCCTTGGTGGCGTGGACGACCGCCTCCAGCGCGCGGAGGTGGAGAGCCGGCTGGTCCTGCGGGGAGACGATCAGCGCGAGCAGCCGCACCGGCTCCTCGTCCACGCTGTCGAACCAGATGCCGGCCGCCGACAGGGCGACGGTGCCGACCAACTTGCCGGCCGCCGCGTGCCGCGAGTGCGGGATGGCGATCCGCCGGCCGATCCCCGTCGATCCCAGCGACTCCCGCCGGAGGACGGCCGCCGTGATGTCCGGCACGTCGGCGGCGGCGAACTCGCCGGCCGCGTGCAGGCTGGCGATCATCTCGGTGATCGCCCCCTCACGGGTGGTGGCGGTCAGGACCGGGAGGATGGCGTCTTTCACGATGAAGTTCGACATGCGCATGGCCGTCACCCCGGTCCCAGAAGTTACAAGGATCCTACTTCCCGCCGCCCACCCCACCCGGCCTACCGGCGGCTCGGCCCGAGACACTCGCTCACTCCACGTCGCCAGTCGCCCCGCCTTGCGCCTCGCCGCGCGCCGGATCACGGCGGTGATCCTGAACCGACTCCTTGAAATGCCTCAACTGCTGCTTCATCTTCGCCACCGCCCCGTGGACGGCCACCATTAACTCGGTGGCCGAGGCGTGGGCGACGAAGTCGTGTTTGTGATCGGCGTGGCCGGTGATCTCGACTTTCTTCTCCAGCCCCGCCAGGTCCACCGTCACCGTCAGGGCCCCCAGCTTCTCGTAGAAGTGGTGCAGTTTCTCCACCGGCGCGATGACTTCGGCCTGGTGTTCCGGGGTCAGGTGTCCGTGCCGCATGGCGATTGTCACTTGCACGATCGGTCCTCGTCCGTTTTCGTCGGGTCGGGAGCGGAGCGCGGCCGGAGGCCGAGCGGTTTGGGGAATTGTAGGCGGTCGTGCCCCCGTTGCGAGGGAGGACCTCCCGTTCCGGTTCGGCGGTGGACCACGCCCCGTGATCAGAGTAGGATGTTCCTCGCCGTCCGGCCGAACTCCGCCCGCCCCGCTCTCCCGGAAATCCCGACATGACCATGTGGCTCCGCGAGGTGATCGGCTGGGTCGTGCTGGGCGTCGGCGTGGCGGCGTTCGCCATGTGTTACCTGTTCCTCACCAACCGCTGGATCGTCGAGGCGGCGATCCTGGCGTTCGTCGCGTTCGTGCTGTTCCGTGGCGGCATGCACCTGCTGAAAGTGGCGATGGCGGCGCGGGCCGTCCGCGACGTGCGGCGGGAGATGGCCGCGCAGGCCAGCCCGACCGGCACTCGGCCGACGAAGCGGGTCCGCCCGCAACTGGCCGCCGGGCCGACCGGCCGGCAGCGCGCCTCGGTGGTGCCCGGCCCGAACGGGGAACCCGCGCGATGACTCGGTCCCTCGGCGGCATCCGCGCGATCGCCTTCGATGCCGTGGGAACGCTGATCTTCCCGAACCCCGGCGCGGCGGTCGTGTACGCCGAGACCGCTGTCCGCCACGGCATCGCGGCGAATCTCGCGGAAATCGCCCCGACGCTGTGGCGGCAATTCCGGGCCGAGGAAGTGGCCGACCGCGCCGCCAACTGGGTGACGAGCGAGCTCCGGGAAGAACGGCGGTGGCGGGACATCGTCTTCGCCGCTCTGCCCGGTGCCACCGAGGAATTGTTTCGGGAACTGTATTTTCACTTCGCCCAACCGTCCGCGTGGTCGGTGCCACCCGAGGCCGCCGCAGCTCTGGCCGAGTTGCACCGGCGCGGCTTCCGATTGGGAATGGCGTCCAACTACGATTCGCGGCTCAGTAGCGTGGTGAACGGCACGCCAGCGCTCGCGCCGGTGCGAGATCGTCTCGTCATCAGTTCGCTGGTCGGGGTGCGGAAACCGGGGCTTCGGTTCTTCACGGACGGCGTGCTGCCGGTGATGGCCGTACCGGCGGATGAAATCCTGTTCGTCGGCGACGACCACGAGAACGACTACCGCGGCGCGACCGCCGCCGGGATGCGGGCGGTGCTGCTCGACCCGATGGGAAAACACGCCGAGGTTGACGAGCGTATCGCGGGATTGCTGGAACTGCTCGACTGACCGGCGCGGCTCCTGAAGTCGCCGCGAAGAGGTGATCGCCACACTACTCCTTCGTCAGTTCCTCGATCTTCTTGTCCATCTCCTCGGTCTTCGGCGCGCCGACCCACTTCTCGCGGATGACGCCCTTCTTGTCGATCAGGTACAGCGTCGGGAAGGCCTTGATCTTGTACGCCTTCGCCACGGCCCCGCCCTTACCGTCGAACCAGTGGCTCCACGGCATCGGCTCGTCCTTCAGGAACTCGGTCAGGTCGGTCTTGTCCGCGTCGCAGCTCACACTCAGCAACACGAACGGCTTGCCGTCCATCTTCTTCACGAGTTCCCGCTCGTGCGGGATCATCGCCCGGCACGGCCCGCACCACGTCGCCCAGATGTCGAGCAACACGACTTTGCCCTTGTAGTCGCTCATCTTCACCTTCTTGTCGTCGAGGTCGCTACCGGTCACGTCCGGGGCCGGGTTGCCGACGATGGGCAGCATGAGGGCCAGTTCGGCGGCCTTCTCGATGGTCTCGCCGTCCACCTTCGCGGTCGGGGCCAGCCGCTTGGCGATGGCCAGGAACTTCTTCCCTTCGGCCAAGAGCGCCTTCGCCACCTCCGCGTTCGGGGTCTCGTCAGCCTTCTCCAGCACGGCCGTGCCAAGGTGGAAGTTGGCGATGCCCTTGGTTTCGTCGTCGGTCGCCTTGTCGGCGATACTCTCCAGCAGTCGCGTCCCGGCCTTCCCCGCCTTGCGGAGGTCGGCGAGGATGGTCTTCAGTTTCGGGTTGGCGAGGTGGTGCTCGCTAATCAGTTTGACGGCCTTGTCCATCGCCTCGCCGGTGATGGCGTACTTGGCCAGCCGCTGCACGGCGAAGACGGTCGCGTCCAGGGCGATGTCGTCTTTCGGATCGGCCTTGGCCAGGTCGAGCGCGGTGTCGGCGAACAGGTAGTTGAGTTCCTTCAACTCGACGGCGGCGAACTGGCGGTCTTCGGGGTCGGGGGCGGTGCCGGCCTTCTTCGCCAGCGGCGCTTCCTCGTCCTTGAACCGGGCGAGCAGGTCTTTCCAAGCGCTCGCCCGCTCGGCCTTGTCGTCGGCGGCGACCAGCAACCCGACCGGCAGGGCGACCAGCACGGCACACAAAAGGCGAATACGCATCGGGGAACCTCGGGATGGGGGGATGGAAAACGGGGGGCCGCCCCGGTGCCGGAGCGGCTTGGAGGAACGGTCACTCGTTCTCGGACTTTTCCTGCTCGGCGATCAGCTTCTCGACGGCCGCTTCCAGGGCGTCCCCGCGGAGGTGCTTGTGCCGGATGACGCCCTTGCCGTCGATCACGTACACGGTCGGGAAGAAGCGGATCTGGTACGTCTCGATCACCCCACCCGTCTGACCGTTCCACCAGTGGGTCCACGGCATCGGCTTCTTCTCGAGGAACTTGGTCAGCGTTTCCTTCTCCGCGTCCGCGCTCACGCTGACGAGCATGAACGGCTTGTCCTTCAGTTTCTTCACCATTTCGGTTTCGTGCGGGATCATGGCCACGCACGGCCCGCACCAGGTGGCCCAGATGTCCAGGACGACGACCTTGCCCTTGTAGTCGCTGATCTTGGCCTTGTTCCCGTCTTCCAGGGTGGCGCACTCGACCACCGGGGCCTTCTTGCCGACGGTCAGGTTGTTGATGAAGAAGTCGAGCTTCTTG
>JBBRUO010000349.1:0-6677 GCA_038247725.1 Gemmatales bacterium | reverse complement strand
TCACCGCCGGGATACGGTAGGTGTGATACCCGCCTTCACCCGCGACGAAGACCGGCGTTTGCACCGGCTCGGCGGCCGACACCAGGGCCGGAACGGCGAACAGAAGGAGGGCCGAGAGTGACCGCATGATGAACTCCTGAGGTGTGGTAGTAGACGTTGGCCTGATACACGAACCCGCTGAGCCTGTCCCATTCCGTTGTGGGGGCGGGCCGGTCTGCCACCTCCCCTCGTTGAGGGGAGGTCGGTTGCGAAACAACCGGGAGGGGAGATTCCTTCCCCACCAAGGCATCGGAAGACTCCCCTCCCGCCGCTGCGCGGCGACCTCCCCTCGACGAGGGGAGGTGGGTTGCGTGCCCCTCTCGGCACTTGGGACAACGTCGGTGGGTTCGTGGATGAGGTGACGCGAGAGCAACCCCCGCTCAGTGTCGGACGAAGCGACCGCGCGGGGGACGCCTTCTTCACCATCGGGAAGGAGGCGGCCCCCCGCGCGGTCGCGGTGCGTCGAGTGATCCGCGGGATCAGACCTTCAGAACGCCGGTGCTGTCGCCGAAGGACTTGGCCGGCGCGCCGATCCGCTCGAACAGCGCCAGGTACAGGTTCATCAGCGGGGTGTTGAACTTGTACTTCACGTGACGGCCGCCCTCGATGGTGCCGCCGCCGCCGCCGGCCAACAGGATCGGCAGGTCGTCGTGGTTGTGGCGGTTGCCGTCGCCGATGCCACTGCCGTACACCAGCATCACGCTGTCCAGCAGGGTGGTGCCGTCCTTCTCCTTCACGCCCTGCATCTTGCCCAGCAGGTAGGCCAGTTGCTCGATGTGGAAGGCGTTGATCTTCTGGATCTTGGCCTGCTTGTCGGCGTTGTTGCCGTGGTGCGAGCAGTCGTGGTGCCCGGCCGAGACGCCGATCATCGGGTACGACTTGTTGCTGCCGTCGTTGGCGAACGGCAGCGTCACCACCCGCGTCAGGTCGGTCTGGAAGCTGAGCACCATCAGGTCGCACATCAGGCGGATGTGCTCCTTCTGGTCGCGGGGCGTGCCCGTGGGCATCTCCATGTCCGGCTTCGCCGGCGGCTTCCGCTCGGCCCGGTCCTTCCGCACCTTCTCGATGCGGATCTCGACCTCCCGCACGGCCGTCAGGTACTCGTCGAGTTTCCGCCGGTCGCCGCTGCCGAGGGTGGCTCCCAACCCTTTGGCGTCCTCCGACACGAAGTCGAGGACGCTCTGGCTGTAGGCTTCCCGCTTGGCGCGGGCTTCGGCCACGTCCTTCGGCTCGTCCCCGCCGAACAGCCGCTCGAACACCGCCTTCGGGTCGGTCTCCTTGGCGTTGGGGGTGTTCTCGCTCCGCCAGCTCAGGTTGTTCGAGTAGGCGCAACTGTACCCGGAGTCGCAGTTGCCGGCCTGCGCGCCGCGCTCGACGCCGAGTTCGAGGGACGGGAAGCGGGTGGCGTCGCCGACGGCGGCGGCGACGTGCTGGTCGGCCGACTTGCCGACGCGGATGTCCGCGCCGTGCGTCTTGCGGGGCTGGCTGCCGGTGAGGAACGCGGACATGGCGCGGGCGTGGTCGCCGGGTCCGTCGCCGTTGGCGCGGGCCTTGTCGAGGGCCAACCCGGACAGCACGTTCAGCTTGTCCTTGAACGGCTCCAGCGCGGCGAGGGTGGCGGGCAGTTTGCCGAGCGCGCCCTCGGCACCAGGCGTCCACGCCGGCATGTGGATGCCGTTCGGGACGTACAGGAACGCCAGCCGCTTGATCGGCCCTTTGGCGGCGGCCGACGGCGTCGGGCCGGCGAGGGCCAGCGAATCGAGCAGCGGCAGGGCGACAGCCGTGCCCAACCCTTTCAGTACTGTCCGACGGGAGACTCCTGGGCGATTCATGGCGAGTCGCTCCTTTTGGCTTGGCGTTTCTGGAACGGGTCCGATTCCGCGATGGCCAGCGCGAGGGCGGACACGGTGTCGCCTCCGGCCTTCAACTTGGTCACCAACTCGTCCAGGACGCAGGCGTCGTAATATTCGAGGCCGCGGCCGAGGGCGTAAGTCAGCAACTTCTCGGCGAGGCAGCGGCGGAACAGGTCCGCCTTGCCGAGCAGGATTTTCCGCAGCTCGGCGGGGCCGTCGAACTTCGCCCCGTCGGGGAGTACGCCGCTGGAGTCGATCTTCTCCTTGCGGTCTACCGTCCGCCACAGGCCGATGCCGTCGAAGTTCTCCAGGCCGAAGCCGAGGGGGTCGAGTTTGGCGTGGCAGGTGGCGCAGGCCGGATTCGCACGGTGCTGTTCCATCTGCTCGCGGAGCGTCCCTTTCAGCGGCGTCGCTTCCAACTCCGGCACGTCCGGGGCGGGCGGCGGGGGCGGGGTGCCGAGCAGGTTTTCCAGCACCCACTTGCCCCGCTTCACCGGCGAGGTGCGGGTCGGGTTGGACGTCACCGTCAGCACGCTGGCCATCGTCAGGATGCCGCCGCGGCGGGCGTCGGGCAACGCCACTTTGCGGAACTCGGACGACGACACGCCCTGGATGCCGTAGTGCTTGGCCAGCCGCTCGTTGACGAAGGTGTAGTTCGCGTCGAGGAAGTCGGTCACCGGGCGGTTGTCCCGCACGACGTGTTCGAAGAACAACTCCGTCTCGCGGATCATCGCCGCCCGCAGCGGTTCGTCCCACGTCGGGTAGGTCTCGGTGTCCGGGGTGGCGGTCTTCACGCTCCGCAGCATGAGCCACTGGCCGGCGAAGTTCTCGGTCAGCGCGGCCGCCTTCTTGTCTTGCAGCATCCGGGCGATTTGCGCCTTCAGCACCCCCGGCTTGCGAAGTTCGCCCTGATCGGCGAGGCGGTACAGCTCGTCGTCGGGCATGGTCGCCCACAGGAAATAGCTCAGCCGCGTCGCCAGTTCGTACTCGTTCAAGGTGCGGACGGGGTCACCAGCCGGCGGGTCGTCCTCGATACGGAACAGGAAGTGCGGCGACACCAGCACCGCCTTCATCGGCAGTTTCACGGCCTGGTGGAACGGCTCTCCCTTGCCGGCGGCGAGGTCGTACAGGATCATCAGCCGCTCCACCTCGGTCGGCTTCACCGGGCGGCGGTAGGCACGGCGGGCGAACTCGGCCAGGGACTTCTCGGCCGCCGCCCGCTCGTCCTTGTTCCCGGCGGGCCGGTGGGGGAGAACCAATTCGGTGGACGCCGGCAGCGGCTTCTCCGACTTCCCGATGGGGCCATCGACTTCGATGGACACCACGCCGAGGGTGCGGAACTTCTTCGCCGCGTCCTTCTCGGTCTTGTCCTCGAACGGGTTGGCGAACCCGGCCGTGACCCGCCGCTCGCCGGCCGCAACGGTCAACTTCGCCTCGAACGTGGCCGCCCGATTGGACGGCACATCGACATCGAACTCCTTGTGGTCTTTGCCGTCGATGCGGACGACCAACTTCGCCGCCGCGCCTCCCACCTTCGTGCCCCACGCCTTCACGCGGACGGCATACTCGCCGTCGGCCTGGAAGTTGTACTTGTCGATGTACGCCGCGCCTTCGGTGGTGAACTCGATCCGCGGGGGCTTGTCCCGATTCTTCGCCCCGCGGGGAACGGCCTGTAACTGTTGGGCGCGGAACGACTGCCGCTCCTGTTTCACCGGGGCGAGGGAGGCGATGGCCGCTTCCAGGATCTTATCCGCCGCCGCCAGGTACTTTTCGATCATGATCGGCTGGAGGGACAACACGTCGCCGATGTTGTCGAACCCGTACCCGACGTCGTCGGTGGGGAAGTCCTCGGCCGGTTTGAAGTCCACCCCGCACAGGTCGCGGATAGTGTTGTTGTACTCGGCCCGGTTCAGCCGCCGCAGGGTGACGCGGCCGGCGTCCGTCGGCCCGGTGCAGTCGAGTTTGGTCACGTCGCCCACCGACCCGACGAACCCGTCCCGCTCGCCCTTCGACGGTTGCGGCAGCGGCTGCCCCTTCCGCTTCTTCGGCGGCATGCTCCCGTCGGCCACCACCCCGGACACCATCTCCCACACCTTCCGGTCCTTCCTGGCGGCGGCGTCGCTCTTGTACTCGTCGAGCGCGACCCCGGCCGCCTGGTCGTCCGAGTTGTGGCAGCCGAGGCAGTACTTGGCGAGGAACGGCTGGATCTTGGTGCCGAAGTGATCGACGGCCGGTTTCGCGGGGGCGGCGGGCGGGTCCGCCGGCGTGGGGGCGGGGCGGGGAGTCCGGGATTCCGCGGCCGCCACGGTCGAACCGAAGCGGTCGCCCACGTCGGGCAGCACCAGTGCCAGCGCGACGACGACTCCGGTGCTACTGAGGGCACCGGCGAACAGCAATTGCGACCGGAGGGACATTCCGAACGGACCTCAGGCGAATGGCCCCGGCAGGGGTGGGAAGGAAAGCCGGGCGAAAAGGCCACCGTCCGGATCGGCAGTGGCTGATAGTTAAGGTTAGCCGAATCGGCGTGCGGGAACAAATGAAAAAGTGGGGAGGAATCGTGCGGGCACCGGTTGACACGACTTGCCGACGGCGTGGGACGCGGTATACTTCCCCTCACAATCCCCTGTAGCTCAGCGGTAGAGCAGCCGGCTGTTAACCGGCGGGTCGTAGGTTCGAATCCTACCGGGGGAGCTGACTTCAGACGCTCTCAAGTCTTCTCGATTCGCCTCAAATCCTTGCGGCTCCAGACGTTTCGCTCCGACACCCGGAGCGTTCGTTTCTCCGATCACACTCAAACGCACTCCCTCGCTATCGCCACCGTGGACATGTTTTTCGACATGTCGGGGAATGTTTTTCGACATGCCAGACGGGGCGGTCGGGATCAACGAAGGTAATTTAGCTGCGACGGTCCCGAGATGTTCGAGCCGCAATCGTCCGTAGGTCTTCATGGTCAACTTCGGGTCACTGTGCCGCATCAGGCTCATCACTTCCCGGAGGGTCGCCTCGCCCTGCTCGGCCAGCAATCCGGCCGAGTGGCGAAGCGAGTAGAAGTTCACCGACAGCGGTCGTCCTTCGGGACCGGGCTTGGTGTCCGGGATTTCGGCGGCGGGCAGGTCGAGGCGGATCATGTCGGCCGCCTTCTTCCACCAGGTGCCGGGCCAAACTGGCCCGGTAGTCGAACGTGTCGGCAGGTAGGCGGTGAGTTCCTCGGCCACATCCAAGGGGAGAGGGAGTTCGGCGGCCTTGCCGTTCTTAGTGTCGCCGGCGGCAAGCCGCAGATGCGGGACAGGCGCGGTAAGGGAGAAGTCGGCGACGGTGAGGGTACTCAACTCCTGGGGGCGGACGGCGGTGGTTGCGGCCACGGCGTACAGGATCGAGCGGTCGGCCCCGGTCAGGTCGCGGAACGCCTTTGGGTTGGTGTTCGCGGCGGCAATCACACGTCGGATCTCGTCGGCGGTGAGGGTGGCGAATTCCTTCCGCCGGTCGGCCTCGGGGTCGCCTCCGGCCAGGTGGGCGAGCGGGTGGTCGGCCGCCCGCTTGTTCCGCACCATCCACGCGCAGAACTGTTTGACGGCGGCGAGGTGCATGTTCAACGACTTTGTTCCCATGCCCGCCCCTCGCAGGGCCGCCAGCGCCTCGGCCGTCGCTTTGGGATAGCGCCGGGCTTTGCCGTTTCCGCTGGCGGTGAGCCGGTGCCGGGCGACGAGCGGGGTCACGGCGGACGGTTTCACCCCGAGGAGATCCGCCAGTTCCGCCTTCGTGTACTCAACCCTCGCCGGATCGATGGCGATGGGGATCGTGGGCCGGCGGAGGCCGGCGAGGAACACCTGAACCACGGACTCGGTGATGTCCTGGAAGAAGGCAAAGCCGCACCCGTTGACTACCCGACGGGCCATGCGTGCGGTGCTGGCGGTGTGCTTGTCCGTCGCCCCGCCGGCGGTCAGCAACGCCGACCAGTCGGTGAGGTGATCTCGCAGCGGGCGGAGAGCGTGCGCCTCGAACGGGTCGAACTGGCCGACCCGCTGCTTCTCGATCTTGGCGAGCAGTTGGCCGAGCATGATTTCCGCGGCCGCCTTGTTAGTGGACAGCGGCACCTTCTTCACGCTGCCGTCGGCGTATCGCACGCGGGCGTACCACTTCTTAAGCCGTTTCTTCAAGCCGGTCTTCTTGTCGGTGAACATGGGACGAAACAACGTTGCCACGGCTGGTATCCTCGGCGAGGTGGGTGAAGATTATCCCGGCCGCGCAGCCGGGGGTAGGTCAGAGGGTGCAATCAGTTGGCACCGGCCAGCCAGTCGGCCACCAGTTGCAGTTGCTTGCCGGTCAGCCCCTGTACCTCCAATTCGGTCGGGGAGTACTCGTCCAAATTGTCCAGGTGGGCGGCCACCTCGGACCACGACCGGCCGGCCTTGCGAAGCATCATCTCCACCTGACCCGCCGACGGGGGGCCGGCGGATGCGGACGGCGGGGCGTCGCCGGGGGTGGCCTTCGGCTTGGGCTTGGCCTTGCTCCTCTGCCGTTTCCCCTTCGGCTTGGCATCGGGGTCTGCGGCGGGCGGTTCGATGTCGTCCACGAGCGTCGGCTCAGCCGGTTCCGGCGGGGCTGGGTACGGGGCCAGGTCGAAGCCGACAGGCAGTTCCCAGAAAAAGCACCCACCACGGCCGGGTGTGATCTTCACCCGCAGACTCTCCCCGATTTTCTTAACCCCGGTAGCACCGGCCACTTTCATCAGCCGCTCGAGGTCAGCCCATGACCGGGGGCCGTCTCGCAACTGGTTCACCAGCC
>JBBRUO010000348.1:0-6680 GCA_038247725.1 Gemmatales bacterium | reverse complement strand
TCGACCCCCCCCCCGGGGTGCGGCCAATCGCACCCCGGGCCGCCCCCACCCCCCGGGGGGGCGCCCTCGTACCCGCCCCGGGTGGGGGGGCACGACCCTGTTCAAGGTTTACGTCGTGTTGTTCGCCGACCGGCCATTCTTCGTGTTCCTGCCTCTGGTGCTGCTCGGCTACCACCTGTTGCGGGCGCGCGGCCACAAGTTCACCTTCCTGCTGGTCGCCAGTTGGGTGTTCTACGCCTGGGCCAGCCCCGGCTACCTGTGGGTGATCGTCGCCCTCACGGTCGTCGATTACGCGGCGGCCCTGCGGATCGCGGCGACCGACGACCCCCGCCGGCGGAAGTGGTGGCTGACGCTCAGCGTGGTGTCGAACCTCGGCCTGCTGGCGGCGTTCAAGTACGCCGCGTTCGCGGTCGACAGCGGGATGAGTTTGGCGCGGCTGTGCGGGTACGAGACGCACGACCGCATGTGGGACATCTTGCTGCCGCTCGGCATCAGCTTCCACACCTTCCAGGGCATCAGTTACACCGTCGATGTGTACCGCCGGCGGATCCGCGCGGTGACGAACTTCCGCGACTACGCCCTGTTCGTGACGTTCTTCCCGCAACTGGCGGCCGGCCCCATCGTCCGCGCCGTCGAGTTCCTGCCGCAGATGGTGACGCCGCCGAAGGTGACGGCCGGACACGTCGAGGCCGGGTTGCGGCTGTTCGTGGGCGGGCTGTTCAAGAAGCTGTTCATCGCCGACTACCTACACCTGTTGATCGTCGATCCGGTGTTCAGCAACCCGGCGGCCTACGACGCGGCGGCGCACCGCTGGGCGGCGGTGGCGTGGGCGGTGCAAATCTACTGCGACTTCAGCGGCTACACCGACATGGCCGTCGGCGTCGCCAAGTGGTTCGGGTTTGACCTGCCGCCGAACTTCCACCTGCCGTACCTGGCGGTCAGCATCACCGACTTCTGGCGGCGGTGGCACATCTCGCTGAGCAGTTGGCTGCGGGACTACCTGTACTTCCCGCTGGGCGGCAGTCGCGGCGGCGCGGTGCGGACGTACGCGAACCTGTTGCGTGTTCGTGCTGTGCGGGCTGTGGCACGGGGCGGCGTGGCACTGGTTGGTGTACGGGCTGTACAATGGCGTACTGATGGGCCTGCACCGCGCGTTCGACCGCTCGACCGGCGACGCGGGGTGGCGGAAGTCCGGCTGGTGGGCGACGGTCGCGTGGGCCGCGACGAGCTACCAACTGGTGCTGGGCTTGGTACTGATCCGGATGACCGGGTGGGATGGCGGGCTCCTGATCCTGCAATCGCTGGCGGGGTTCGGGTATTCGCCGACGGCCGCGGCCGCCGCGCTGCCACTGGTCGCCGTCGCCGCGCTCATGGCGCTGGGGTTGGCCGGGCACGTGTTCGAGACGGTGAGCCTGCCGGCGACCGGGTTCGAGTGGCCGACGCTCCGCGGGCTGGGGTACGCGGCGGCGGTGGTGCTGCTGGTGGCGGTCGGCCCCGGCGCGACGAAGGGGTTCATTTACATCGCGTTTTAAGTAGGTCCGGTTCGCCGAACCGGACTTCCGAAACCAGTCCGTCTCGGCGAGACGGACCTACTCAAACCCTTTCAACATGAAACGCCTGGGGTGGCCGCTGTTGATCCTCGCCATCTGCCTGCCGGTGGCGCTGTTGGCGCTGGACGTGCCGCTGCCCGGCGTGTCGTCCGGGGCGGCCCGCGCGCGGCCGCTGCCGGTGCCCGCCGGCGACCTCGAGTTGGCCTACCTGCACACTACCACGAACGCCCACACCTGGGAGCGGCTGGTGTCCGGCATCGCCCGCCTGCCGGCCGTCGTGCCCGGCCTGACGGTGGACGACAAGGCCGCCTTCCAGGACTCGAGCACGGCGATCCCGGAACTGGTGCTGAGCCGGGCGGGGCACCCCGGCCGCGTCCGCATCCGCTGGTACAAGCTGCACCGCGACGCCAACACCCCCGACTGGGTGGCGGCCCTGGCCGCCCGCCGGCCGGCCCCGCTGGCGGTGATCGGCGGCGGTTCGACCGACCGGGCGCTGGAGCTGGCGCGGGCGCTGAACGGGCAGACCGGGTGGGCCGGGCCCCGCCCGGCGCTGGTCATCACCACGGCCACGGCGGACGAGGTCCTGACCGGCGACGGGAACCCGCGGCTGGTGGACATCTACGACGACCGCACCTTCCGCTTCTGCTTCACCAACCGGCAGATGGCCGACGCGGTGCTGGATTTCGTCTGGGCGACGCCGGACCTGACGCCCGTCGATTTCGCCGACCTCGGCCGCCGCACCGCCTGCCCGCCGCTGGCCGCGTGGGGGCGGCGGTCCACCTTCCGCCCGAACCTGCTGTCGGTGGTGTGGAACGACGACCCGTACTCGGTGGACCTGCAGTCGCAGTTCGGGGTGGCCTTGCGGCAGCGGTTCGCCACCCGGCCCGACGGCCCCATCGGGTACGACTACCAGCAACTGCGGATGACGTTCAGCGTCGGCGGGTTCCAGCGGCCGAACGCCGAGGAGGTGGTGAACGCGGCCGGCATCGCGGCCGTGCTGCGGTCCTTGCCGCCGCAGCGGTCCCTGCTGGTGCTGCCGACGGTGACGCAGCCGGGGCGGCGGTTCCTGCGGGCGGTGCTGGAGGCGGACCCGGACGCGGCGAAGCAACTGGTCGTCGTCACCGGCGACGGCATCCCGGTGAACGCCATCCTGCGGGACGGCGAGTTCGCGTGGCCGGTCGGCGCGCTGAACGTGCCGCTGGTGCTGTTCACGCACAACGACCCGGTGCAGTGGGACGCCGCCCCGCACCCGTCCGGGTACACCTTCGCCCCGCCCACCGGGACCGAAGAGTCCACCCACTTCGGGGAGATGGGCCGGGTGCTAGCCGAGGCCTGCCTCCCGCTCGGCGGCCCGACCGTCCGCGACGCCGACGAGTTCATCGCCCGGCTGCACGCCCTGTCGCCGGCGTTCTTCGACCCGAACGGGGAGCGGCTCGGCGGCACCGGCGAACACGTCGTCGTCGTCCGCCCCCGCGACCACTCGCCGACCGGCGCGGCCACCCTGAGCGTGTCCCGGCGGAACGGCGACGGGCGGTGGGTGACGGTCCGCACGGTGCCCGTCGGCCGGGGAGGGAAGCCGTGACGCCGACGCCCCCGCCGGACCCGGCCCCGACCAGCTCCCTCGCCGCCGTCGCCGCCAAGTACGCCGTCGGCCTCGCCCCGTTCGTGGTGGTGTGGCTGGTGCTGGTGGCGTGGCTGGCCAGCCTGCTGTACTCCCGCGCCGGGTGGTCCGAGAAGGCCGACGAGGCGCTGGTGAAGGAGTGGCTGGAGGAGGTCCGCCCGTTCCGCAAGACGCTGCCCGAACTGGTCCGCGAGTACATCGACCTGATCGACCACGCGGCCGAATGGAACGTGTCGGACGGGCAGTTGACGGCGAAGCGGAACGAGCTGACCGAGCAGATGCGGGCGACCGCCGAGCCGACGCGAGCCTACGACAGCAAGCTGCCCGGCTTCCCGATCATCCACCGGCTGGCGGTGACCGTGGCCGGGCCGGACGGGGCGGTCGAGACGATCACCTGGGACAACCCGCAGCCGCGGCCCCGCCAGCAGAACCAGACGCGGGTGCGGGTGGTCGCCTTCGACCCGACCGAGAAGCGGACCGGCCGCGCCGAGGTGCGGTGCGAGTACCAGATGCACGCCTTCAACCGGCTGCGGTCGCAGGAGGAGGGGCGGCGGCGGGAGTCGCTCATCGCCGGCGTCGTGCTGGTCGCCGCCACCCTCATCGCCGGCGTGTTCGTCGCCCGCTTCCTGAACCGCGAGCTGCGGCGGGAGACGGAGAGCCTGCGGGCCGCCGCCGCCGCCGACCACCGCGATCGGGAGTTGCTCGAAACCCGCCTCGCCCAGCAGCAGGCGGAGCGGGACAAGGAGGAACTCGACCGCCGGCTGCTGCACCAGCAACTGGACGCGGCCACCCTGGAGAAGCGAGCCGACCAGGCCGAGAAGACGGCGCTGGAGATGAAGTCCCAACTGTACGCCAGCATCGGCATCATGGCCGGCAGCTACGCGCACAACATCAAGAACCTGCTCGTCCGGCCGAACGACCTCCTCAACCGCTGCCTCGAAACGGCCGCCCTGCCGACGGACCAGGCCGGCATGTTGACCGAAGTGCGGCACACCCTCGGCACCGTCACCGAGCGGCTGCAACAGATCCTCCGCACCGTCCGCCGCGACCCGAACAAGGCCGAACTGACGCGGGTGGATCTCTCCGCCCTCGCCCGCGAGACGGCCGTCACCTGGGGCGACATCGGCCGCGACAAGTGGAAAGTCGCGGTGTCAGCCGACGCCCCGGCCGCGCCGCTGTGGGTGGAGGGCGACTTCTCGCACCTGCAACAGGCGGTCGAGAACCTCGTCTTCAACGCCCGCGACTCCACCTTCGAGATGCGCAACTACCTGCGCGAGGAAGCCCGCCGCGGCCCGGCCGAACACCGCAAGGCGAAGCTGCTCGACGCCGCCGGGTGGCGGGGGGACGTGGAAGTCTCGGTGCGGGCCGGGGACGGCGGCGGGGTGGTGCTGGAAGTGCGGGACAACGGCATCGGCATGACGGCCGAGGTGAAGGCGAACTGCCTGACCACGCACTTCAGCACGAAGCGGGACAACGCGCTGTTCGCCGGGTTCTCGGCCGGGATGGGGTTGGGCCTGTCGTTCGTGGCGGTCGTGCTGGAACACCACGGCGCGGAGTTGACCATCGACACGTCGCCGTTGAAGGGGGCGACGTTCCGGGTGGTGTTCCCGCCACCGAGCCACTCCGAACCGGCCGCGTGAGCGACCCCGGTGGCGGTCGCCGTCGGGACGGGAATGCCGTCGCGTCCCGGCCGGTGCGGCGTATCAATGTCGTCATGGCCGCACCGCCGCGAATCCTGTTCGTCACCGGCAAACTGGCCGAACCGGCGCTGCGGCGGCAACTCGCCGACCTCGCGCCTGCGGTCGGGTTCGCGTTCGATGTCGCCGTGATGCCGATCACCGTGGCCGCCCTGCTCACCGCCCCGTGGGTGGCGAAGCGGCTGACCGTCCCGCCCGACACCACCCGCGTCGTGCTGCCCGGCTTCCTCAGCGGCGACCTTGCCCCCCTGCGGGAACTCGCGGCCGTGCCCGTGGACCTCGGCCCCAAAGACCTCCGCGACCTGCCCGAATTCTTCGGCAAGAAGTCCGGCCCGCCCGACGGGTACGGGGCGTTCGACATCGAAATCCTGGCCGAAATCAACCACGCGCCGCGACTCTCGCGCGACGAAATCCTCCGCATCGCCCGGCACTATCGGAACAGCGGCGCGGACGTGATCGACCTCGGCCTCGACCCCGGCGGCACCTGGGCCGGCGTCTCCGACTGCGTGCGAATGCTGAAGGACGACGGCTTCCGCGTGTCGGTGGACAGCTTCAACTCGGATGAAGTCGAAGCGGCTCTTGCGGCCGGCGCGGAGTTGGTATTAAGCGTGAATTCGTCGAACGTGGAGAACGCCCGCCGCTGGCACGAACAGTTCCCCGGCGTCGCAGTGGTGGCCATCCCGGACACGCCGACCGACCTCGACAGCCTCGCCCGCACCCGCGACGCACTGCTGAAAGCCGGTGTGAAACACCGCCTCGACCCGATTCTGGAACCCATCGGGTTCGGGTTCGCCGCGAGCCTGGGGCGGTATCTGGATGCCCGCCGGCGGTTCCCAGACGCCGAAATCATGATGGGCGTGGGCAACCTGACCGAGTTGACCGACGCCGATTCCGCCGGGGTGAACGTGCTGCTGGCCGGGTTCTGCCAGGAACTCGGCGTCCGCAGCGTGTTGGCCACGGAAGTCATCAACTGGGGCCGCACAGCGGTAATGGAGTTCGATCTGGCCCGCCGGCTGGTGTTCCACGCGGTAACCAACAAGGTGCTGCCGAAGCGGCTGGAGCCGAACTTGGTGCTGCTCCGCGACCCGAAGTTGCACGCGCAAGGCGAGGACGTGTTGCGGGAACTGGCGGAGCGGATTACGGATCGCAACTACCGGCTGTTCGCCGAGCGGGGCGAACTGCACGTGATGAACGGGAGTGTTTACCTGCACGGCACCGACCCGTTCGCCCTGTTCGCCGAGATGCTGCGGGCCGACCCGAAACTGGACGCGAGCCACGCCTTCTACCTCGGCTACGAGTTCGCCAAGGCGGTCACGGCTCTCACACTGGGTAAGAATTACGAGCAGGACCGGGCGCTGCGGTGGGGGTTCCTCACGATTCCGGAACCGAGCCACCGTAACAGCGGGATCGGTTCCGAATAGCCGGCCCCCCGCCGGAGTCTGTATCTTAGAATGAATCCACGAGTGACGGGCCGACCCGCGCGGGCCGAGCCGTCGTTCCACCCACCGGGAAGCCGCCAATGCTCCGCCGCTTGCTGCTCGCCGCCGTGTTCACCACGGCCATCGGCCTGACGTTCGCCGACGAACCGAAGAAGGCCGAGACGCCGACCCTGGCCGAGAAGTTGAAGGAACTCCGCGCCGAAATGTCCAAGGCCAAGAGCGTGGCCGTCAAAGGCATCAACGCGGAGAAAGACCCGGCCGCCCGGTCGAAGCTGATCGCCGAGTACCAGAAGATCCCCACCTCGTTCGCGCCGAAGTTCCTCGAACTGGCCATGTCCGACCCGGCGGACAAGGATGCGTTCAACGCGACCAT
>JBBRUO010000347.1:0-6704 GCA_038247725.1 Gemmatales bacterium | reverse complement strand
CGGGGCGTCCGCGCTCCCGGTGGATCCGCTCGCTCGGCCGCGAGGACCAAGTGGTGGAATGGTTCAAAGGGTACCAACTGCCACCGCGGATGACGGCCGAGGCGTTCGCCGCGCTGCCACTCACGATCCGGGTGCGGGAACTCCGCTACGCGGTGAACCGGCCGGGGGTCCGGGTGCGGTCCGTCACCCTGGTTACCACCCTGCACGACCCGGTCGTGTATCCGGCCGATGCGTTGGCCGAACTGTACCAATCGAGGTGGCGAGTGGAAACGAATCCGGCCCACTTGAAGACCACTCTCGGAATGGATGTGCCGCGGTGCCAGACGGAGGCCGGCGTGCGGCGGGAGATGGTGATGTACGCGGTGGTGTACAACCTGGTGCGAGTGGTCATGTGGGAGGCCGCCCGTCGGCAGGGGGTGCGACCGGATCGGATCAGTTTCGTGGTCGCCCTGCGGTGGCTGGCGTCGGCTCCGCCGGGCACGCCGTTGACGGTGTTCGTGGTCAACCCGGTGCGACGACCGCGGATCGAGCCACGGTGCAAGAAACGACGGGCCAAGAAGTACCCGTACATGACCCGACCCCGCCGCGTCCTCCGCGAAGAGATTCTCCAGCAAGCACTTGCGCCTTAACTTCATGGCATT
Organism: Gemmatales bacterium; assembly: GCA_038247725.1. Classification (GTDB taxonomy): domain Bacteria; phylum Planctomycetota; class Planctomycetia; order Gemmatales; family Gemmataceae; genus JALHQU01. The sequence goes on along the minus strand of JBBRUO010000347.1, from coordinate 6,063 downwards.
CATCCTCGACCCCATTCTCGACGAACTTTTCCACGTCCGCGCGTTCGCCGCCTTCATCGCCGAAGCCCGAGCCGTCGGCACCTGACCCGACCGGGAGAAGACCCGGCAGCGGGCGTACCGCATATACGATGTGGAGTTGGCCCGTAGGACCCAGCCAGAATCGCCAACCTACCCCACCAGTTCCTCAAAACCCTTCGCGATCTCCTCCGACGATGGGCGAACCGCCTGACCCAACACCTGCCCGTCCCGCATGAACACCAGCGTCGGCCACAGCTTCACCCGGAACGAGCGACCGAGCGGCCTCCCCTTGCCGTCTTCGACCTGGACGTGCCGGACCTGCGGATTTTTACCCAGCGTATCGGCCATGACGGGCTGGATCGCCTGGCAGTGCGGGCACCAACTCGCCCCGAACTCCAGGACGACCGGCCCGGCCATCTCGTCCACTTCTTCTCGTGTCGGCTCTGACATGACTCCACTCCGATACGACGACGGGCCGGGTTTCCCCGGCCCAGAAAGCCACCTGCTCACCAACCGTTACGCCGGGATGGGACTCTGCCCGCGGATCTCGGCGGCGACTTCCGACGCATCCCGCAGCGAGTCGCCGTTCTTGCCGTTGATCCGCCGACCGTCCACCTCGGCGGTGAACTCGCCCTTGCTGCCGTCCACGACGTTGACCTTCACGTCCGGGTCGTTCCGCAGTTCGGCGGTGAGCTGGTCGGTGTAGCTGATGATGTTCGAGCACGTCGGGCAGCGGCGAATGGTGACGTTCTTCATGATGATGCTCCTTGCGGTGATGGGGAGAGTGCGACCTGGGGCCGCCGCCGGAATCCGATGCAAGAAGTGTGCCACCAACCTCACCTCGCGGCCGTTCGCCTTGATCCTCACGAACTCCAGGATCGCCTCCGGATCGGTGATGGCAAGCCAGTCCGCTTCGGTCACCCTCCGAGCCGCATTCCCGATTCCTCGGCCAGCCGCCCGTCCCAACCCAAAACCCAAACCCAGACCGAGAATGTTGCTCATCACCGAACGAAATCCGCCGGGGGGGGGCGGCTGGCTTACGCCGCAACTGAGGGAATAAGCTGATCGACGTCGGCGGGCCGCTGATGAGGTCAACCGGCTACGACGGGGCGGCCGCGCCGTACCGCCACGAGTATCACTGCGGCCCCAACCACCGCACTGACCAACGATCCGAGCAGCGTGCCGACCTTGCCGGCCGCCTCTTTATCGGGGAACTCGGATACCGGGAACGCCAGTCCGTTGATGAACAGGGCCATCGTGAACCCGATCCCCGCAAGGCATGCCCCGCCCACGAGCATGAGCCAACTCACGCCTTCGGGCAGCGCCGTCAGCCCGAGCCGCACGGCCAGCCAGCAGAACAGGATGATGCCCACGGGCTTCCCGACCGCCAACCCGAGAGCGACGGCGACGGCGACGGGATCGGTTACCCCGGACAGTTCCAAGGGCACCCCGGCGTTGGCAAGGGCGAACACCGGCATGATGACGAACCCCACCCACGGGTGCAGGGGCGGTTTCCAGGCGGTGGAGGGGAGAAACGGCTTCACGGGCGGCGAACTGGAGTTGGTCGAGGTCCGCGTACCGCTCTTCATCCTTGGGGTCGTAGCCCCGCAGTCGCTCCCACACCCCGCCGACGACGGCGAGGAACGTCTTGTTGCCCACCCACGCGCTCGCCGGGGTGAGTAACCCGAGCAGTACGCCGGCGACCGTCGGGTGGACGCCGGACTTGTACACCGCCAGCCAGATGACCGCGCCGACCAGTACGTACACCCCGACCGACCGAACACCGGCCCGGTTTAGCCCGTAGGTCAGGGCCATCCCGGCGGCGGCGACGGCGAGCCAGTTCCACGCCAGCGCCCCGGTGTACACGAAGGCAATCACGAGGACTGCCCCGAGGTCGTCCACGATGGCGAGGGTGAGCAGCAGAATCTTGAGCGAGAATGGAACCCGTTTTCCGAAGAGGGCGAGGAACCCGACCACGAACGCGATGTCCGTCGCCATCGGGGTCGCCCACCCCCGCTGACCCGATTGGCCCCCCTGGAGAGCGAGGTAGACGCCGGCCGGGACGACCATCCCGCCGATGGCGGCGAACACCGGCAGCAGCGCCTTCCGCAGTTCTCGCAGTTCACCGGCCACGATCTCCCGCTTGATTTCCAAGCCGATGACGAAGAAGAAAATCGCCATCAGTCCGTCGTTGATGACGAGGTGGCCGAGGTCGCCGGCCAGCCGGAAGTCGCCGAGGTTGAGTTCGACCTTCGTCTTCCAGATCGAGGCGAACCACCCCGCGAGTGGGGAGTTGGCGAGAACCAGCGCCAGGAACGTGCAAGCCAGCAAGACCACGCCGCTGGCCGACTCGATGTGCAGGAACCGGCGAACCGGCGTGAGCCACCGCTCGACGGGGCGCGTCGGCAACTCGCTTGATGTTTCCGTCGTCTCGTTCGCCATCGTCACTCCTTGCGATCCCGAATGAGGGTGGTGGCCAGAGCAGACCAGCCGGTCTGGTGGCTCGCCCCGCATCCCCGGCCGGTGTCGCCGTGGTAATACTCGTAGAAGAGGATCAGGTCGCGCCAGTGCGGGTCGTCGGCATATCGGGCCGCGTCCCCGTGGCACGGCCGCCGGTCGGCCTCATCTGGCGTGAACAGCCGCACGAGCCGTGCCGCCACCTCGTCCGCCGACTCCGTGAGCGTCCGCCAGTGGCCCGATCCGGTCGGGCACTCGACCCGGAACTCGTCCCCGTAGTACGCCCCGTACCGCCGCAGCGCCTCGATCAAAAGAAAGTTCACCGGGAACCAGACCGGCCCGCGCCAGTTGGAGTTGCCGCCGAACAGCCCGCTGTCCGCCTCGCCGGGGACGTAGGCGACGGTGTGGTCGGCGTTCCCGGCACGGAAGACGTAGGGGTGATCGGCGTGGACGCGGGACAGCGAGCGGATGCCGAACGGGGACAGGAACTCGCCCTCGTCGAAGACGTACCGCAGCAGCCGTTCGAGCCGCTGCCGAGACGGGAGGGAGAGTAGATAGTTGGGGCGGTCCAACGGGTCAGCGGGACCGGGCAGTTCGAGGTGGCCCAGCACGTCGGGGCGGTGCCGCACGAACCACCCCAGCCGCCGGCGGAAATCGGGTAGCTTCTCCAGCGCCTCGCGGGAGATCAATTCCACCGCGAACAGCGGGATCAGCCCGACCATCGACCGTACCTTGAGCGGGACCATCCGCCCGCCGAGGTGCAGGTGGTCGTAGTAGAACCCGTCGGCTTCATCCCACAGCCCGGTGCCGTCGAGCGTGCTGATGGCCTGGGCGATGGAGAAGTAATGTTCGAGGAACTTGCTCGCCATGTCCTCGTAGGCCGGGTCGTCCTTCGCCAGTTCGAGGGCGATGACCAGCATCTCGGCGCAGAAGAACGCCATCCACGCCGTCCCGTCGGCTTGTTCCAGGTGGCCGCCGGTCGGCAGGGCGTGGGAGCGGTCGAACACCCCGATGTTGTCCAGACCGAGGAACCCACCGGCGAACAGGTGGCGGCCGGTCATGTCCTTGCGGTTCACCCACCAAGTAAAGTTGAGAGCGAGCTTCTGGAACGCCCGCTTCAAGAACACCTTGTCCCGCCGCCCGTCCCGCTCGTACACCCGACGACAGGCCCATGCATGGACGGGCGGGTTCACGTCGGCGAAGTTGAACTCGTAGGCCGGTATCTGCCCGTTCGGGTGCTGATACCAGTCCCGCAGGAACCGCAGCAGTTGGTCTTTGGCGAACGCCGGGTCGAGGTCGCCGTGCGGGATCATGTGGAACGCCGTGTCCCAGACGGCGAACCACGGGAACTCCCACTTATCCGGCATGGACAAGACATCGCGGGCGAACAGGTGCGGCCAGTCCTGGTTCGGGTGGGCGCGGTGCGCGGGCGGGGCTGGTTGAGCCGGATCACCAGCTACCCAGTCGCCGACGTGGTAGTAGAAGAATTGTTGCGACCACACGAGTCCGGCGCTCGCCTGCCGGAACACCGGCAGTTCGGTGTTCGACACATTCGGAACCAGCCGGTTGTAGAAATCGTCCGCCTCCGCGATCCGAGCGACAAACGTCGTGTTGAAGCCGTTACCGAACACCGGGCCGGACAACTCGGCGGAACGCAGCCGCAGGCGAATCGTCGCCGACTGCCCAGGCAGCAGGTCGAGTTTGTATACTGCTGCCGCTTTCGTCCCACGCCGATCCGGGTTCACGGCGTCACCCCGGCCGCAGATCAGCCAGTCGTGGAACGCATCCTTCACGAACGGCGTTGGGTTCGAGGAGCCGAACAACCGGCCGAAATTCGTCTCATTCTCGGTGAACACCCACTGTTGCGGGCAATCGGCGTCGAGCCGGTAGCGGCCGAGGGTGGGATGTTCGGCCATCACGCCGTCGCCGTCCTGCCAGAGTTCGGGCTTGCCCCACTCGGCCTCGTACCCCCCGCCCCAACTCCAGGTGTTGCGGAACCAAAGCGTCGGCAGGACGTGCAGCGTGGCGGGGTGCGGCGAGTGGTTGGTGAGCGTGACGCGGACCAGAACGTCCGTCGGTCCGGCTTTGGCGTACTCGGCGACGACATCGGCGTGTCCGCCGTCGAAGATGCCGGTGTCGGTGATCTCAAATTCGGGATCGTCGAACCCGCGTTCGGCGTTGCGGCGGACCAACTCGGCGTAGGGGAACTCGGCCAACGGGTACTTGTACAGCGCCTTCAAGTAGCTGGCGGTTGGGGTGGCGTCGAGGTAGTAGTACAGTTCCTTCACGTCCTCGCCGTGGTTGCCCTCGGGGTTGGTCAGCCCGAACAGCCGCTCCTTGAGGATCGGGTCACGCCCGTTCCACAGGGCCAGGGCGAAGCACAGCCGGCATTCGCGGTCGGTGACTCCGAGCAGCCCGTCTTCGCCCCAACGATAGGCCCGGCTACGGGCGTGGTCGTGCGGGAACGACCGCCAGCAGTCGCCGTCCGCCGAGTAGTCCTCCCGCACCGTGCCCCACTGCCGTTCGGACAGAAACGATCCCCACAACTTCCACGCACCAAAATCGGCCGTCGCTTCCGCGACCCGTCGCCCTTCGGCCGTGCCGTCCGCTCGTTCCGCTGGGTCCATCGGGTCGCTCCTCAGCACGCATTAGAGTCCGAACCGCCGCCGGATGTCGGCCGCAACTTCGTCCGGGGCTGGGGCGACATCGACACGGACCGCGTCCGCGGGCGGTTCCAACGCCTCGAACTGGCTGTGGATCAGGGCCGGGTCCATGAAGTGGCCCTCGCGGTCCTCCAACCGGCGGCGGATCAGTTCCTCGGACCCGGTCAGGTAAACAAATCGCAAGTCGCCGGGACAGCCCCGTTCCAACTCGTCCCGATACTCCTGCTTGAGCGCGGAGCAGGCCAGCACTGCACTCTCACCGCTGTCACACGCCGCCCCGATCCGCTCCCGCAGCGCCCCGAGCCAGGGCCATCGGTCGTCGTCGTCCAGGGCAACGCCGGCGGCCATCTTCTCGACGTTCGCGGCCGGGTGGAAGTCGTCCGCTTCGACGAAGGCCCAGCCCAACTCGGCGGCCAGTTCCTTGCCGATCGTCGTCTTCCCGGACCCCGACACGCCCATCAGCACGACAACCATGACAACCTCCTTCATGCCCGTTGCCGCACTTCGGCGGGCTTCTCGCGTTGGGTCAGGTTTCGGGCCGTGTTAATGAGGCCGAGGTGGGAGAACGCCTGTGGGAAGTTCCCGAGTTGGCGGCGGGCCACGGGGTCGTACTCCTCGGCCAGCAACCCCACGTCGTTGCGGATCGCCAACAGGTTCTCGAACACCCGGCGGGCATCGGCGTGACGGCCCATGAGGGCGTAGTTGTCGGCCAGCCAGAAGGTGCAGAGCAGGAACGCCCCTTCGCCTTTCGGCAACCCGTCCACGCCGCTCTCAGTGCGGTAGCGGTCCACGAACCCGCCGCGAACGAGGTCGTGTTCGATGGCGGCGACGGTGCCGACGATGCGCGGGTCGGACGGCGGTAGGAAGCCGACCTCGGCCATCATCAGAACGGCGGCATCCACCTCGTCGCTGCCGTAGAACTGCG